>CAYRHC010000075.1:0-7424 GCA_964423935.1 uncultured Bacteroidales bacterium
CCCGCCGTAGCTCCAGCCCCAAATGGCCATGCGGTTCTCGTCGATATAGGGCAAGGTACCCAGTTGACGCGCAACGGCAGCCTGATCGGCCGTTTCCATTTCGCCCAGCTTCATGTACACCTGCTTGCGGAAAGCCTGGCCGCGTGCACCCGTGCCGCGTCCGTCAACGGCGGCCACCACATAGCCCTGCTGGCTCAAAAAGTATTCCCAGTCGAGATAATAGCTGTCTACGGCTTCCTGGCTGTTGGGCCCGCTGTACTGAACCATCACCAGCGGATACTGCTTGTCGGCATTGAAGTCCCGTGGCAGCAATACCCAGCCGTAAAGTTCTTGACCGTCAGCGGCCTTGAAAGTGCGGAACTCCTTGACGGGCAGATGGAGGCTGTCCAGACGCGCCTGCAACTCGGCATTGTCCTGCAGCACACGCAGCGTCTTGCCCTTGGCCGTTTTCAGTCGGTATTGCGTGGCCTTGGCGGTAGAGGAATACGATTCCACAAAATAATGGAAGCTCGGGTCGAACTGTGCGGTGTATGTACCCGGTTCGTTGGCACTCAGACGTTTCTGTCGGCCTTTGCTGTCGCTCACGAATACGGCACGGCGGTAGGGCAGTTCATCGACGGCCTGATAATAGAACAGTCCGTTGAGGGTGTCGCGGCCGTAATAACGCAGCAATTCGTTCCGACCGGAAGTTATCTGCTTGATTAACATTCCGTTAGTCTTGTATAAATACAGATGCCTGTAACCGTCCTTCTCACTGATGTAACTAAAATCCTTGGAAGTGAAATCGATTTGTGGCAAAAAAGAAGGGTTGATGTAGGCATCGTTACGCTCGTCAAGCACCAAGGTGTTCAAGTTCGACTTGGGGTTGATGTAGAACATCTTCATCTCGCTTTGACGACGGTTCAGCGTGATGACGGCCATTTGGTTGGCGTGTTTGGTAGCCTTCAGATAAGGAATGTAGTCTTCTTCATCGAGCGGCAGGTCGAGCTTGGCGTTCTGGCGGTACTGCACCTGGTAGGCATGCAGGCTCACACGCGAGTTCTGCTCGCCGGCGCGTGGGTATTTGAAGCGGATTTCGCCGGGATAGTAGCGTTGGTCTTCCTTGCCGGGCATGGCGCAATAATAATCGGTAAGGGTATACTCCTTCACCTGGCTTTCATCGAAGCGTACATAAATAAGGTACTTGCTGTCGGCTGTCCATTCGTACATACGGGTGGTGCTGAATTCTTCCTCGTAAATCCAGTCGCTGGTGCCGTTGATGATGCTGTTGAGCGCTCCGTCTTTGGTAACGGCCACTTCAGTTTTGAAATCGAGTTTCTTGATAAAGAGATTGTTGTCGCGGGCAAAGGCCACCATACGGCCGTCGGGCGAGAAGCAGGCGTCCCTTTGGGCACCGTTCTCCGACAGAGGTTGCAGGATATTGTGACGGCGGTTGAGCACGTAGTGTTGGGCGTAGAACGAGCGGCGGTAAACGGGTTCTGACTCGTTCCAAAGCAGTATCTGCGTTTCGTTGGCATTGAAGCGGAAACCTTCGATATAGTCCATTTGGTATTCGCGTGTGCGGCTCACATCGACGATGGTGTCGAGCAGACGGCCCGTCTTCAGGTCGTGGCGCAACAGGCTCCGCCCATCCTCACTCAGGGCAACGTAAGAGCTGCCGTCCTGCATCATGTAGTAGATTTCGGGGCTGTAGGCAAGATAGCTACCCGACACGGTTTCTTCGAGGCTAAGGTTTTGGGCTTGAATGCTTAGAATACTGAGGCTCAGCATAATAAGCTTGACGAAAACTTTCTTCATATAAGCATCTTTGTTGGGGCAAAAATAGTGCAAATCCCTGTATTTTTGCAAGACAAAAACGAGAGAGGATGTACAGGAGTTTTCCGCAATACTTGAGCGATATTTTCCCTTGCAAGATGCAGAAGCTAACGCTCAATCTGGGTCTGAACTGCCCCAACCGCGACGGCACCATTGCCCGAGGCGGTTGCAGTTATTGCAACAACCGCAGTTTCAATCCTGCCTATTGCGAGCCGCAGCGTTCCGTGACGCAGCAGCTGCATGAGGGTATGGCTTTCTTTGCCCGCAAATATCCGCAGATGGAGTATCTGGCTTATTTTCAGAGTTATACCAACACTTATGGCGATGAAAAGAAGCTGCAAGCCTGTTACGAAGAGGCGCTGGCCTGTCCCAAGGTGCGCGGGCTTATCATCGCTACCCGGCCGGACTGTATATCGCCTTCCATGATGGATTGTTTGGAGGCCTTGTCGCGCCGCTGTTTCTTGCTGGTAGAGTTGGGCGTGGAGTCGCTGAGCGACGGGGTGCTGCGCGCGGTGAACCGCGGCCACGACGTGGCCTGCGCCAGGGCCTGCGTGCAGGCCCTGGCGCAGCGCAGCATCCCCGTCGGCGTGCACCTCATCATCGGCCTGCCCGGCGAGACACGCGAACAAATGCTGGCTTCGGCCGCTGCCATCTCGCAATGGCCCATCACCACGCTGAAACTGCACCAGTTGCAGCTTATCAAAGGAACGCCTTTGGTCCGCCAGTGGGAGCAAGACCCTTCCATACTGCAACTCTTCACCCTGGACGAATACCTCGATTTCCTGGTGGAATACATCCAGCGCCTGCGCCCCGATATCGTGCTCGACCGCTTTGTCTCGCAGTCGCCCAAAGAGTTGCTCATCGCGCCCGACTGGGGGCTGAAGAACTTCGAATTCACCCATTTGCTCGAGGAACGCATGCGCCGGCAAAACGCCTGGCAAGGTAAGAAACAGTTTTGAAACACATCTTCACAGAATTTTAACCGGAAATACGGAAATAATCCTTAACATTGCAACACTGAAGTTAAACCTTTCATTCCCAAAGATTATGGCATATAAAATTCTTGTGGTTGACGATGAACCCGATTTGCGTGAAATTCTGCAATGTAATCTCGAAAGCGCCGGCTACGAAGTGGAAACGGCTGAATCGGCCGAAGAAGCATTGGAGATGCTGGCCCCCGCTCCCGACCTTATCCTGCTCGATGTCATGATGGGCGGCATGACCGGCTACCGTATGGCTAGCAAACTCCGTAACGAACTGAAACTCAACATTCCCATCATCTTCCTTACGGCCAAAGATTCCGAAAACGATATGCTCACTGGCTTCTCGGTGGGTGCCGACGACTATATTTCCAAACCCTTCTCGCTGCACGAAGTGCTGGCCCGCGTCAAGGCAGTCTTGCGTCGGGGAACGGCCGAACCGGTAGTGGCATCCTCCGCGCTCGAAGTGGGCGGACTGCGCATCGATTTCGAGAAGAAGCTCGTCTTTGCCGGCGAAGAAGAATTACGTTTCTCGCCCAAGGAATTCGCCATTCTGAGCCTGCTGGCGCATCATGCCGGCCGCGTGTACAAGCGCGACGAGATACTCACCGAAGTTTGGCAAGAAGACAGCATGATGGTGCTCGACCGCACCGTCGATGTGCATATCACCCGCATACGTCACAAACTCGGCCCTTACGCATATCATATTACCAACCGTCAAGGTTACGGCTATTGTTTCGAAGAAAAATAAAATGGAGAACTTGTCTTACAAGGCCAGGATGCTCCTACACTTCGGCCTTTTGTTTGTCATGTTCGCCTTCCTAATGACCATTTTCCAGTTCAGGCGCGAAGACGAACTCCGGCACGAGCAACTCAACTACTACCTGCGAGCCTATGCCAATGTCGTAGACGAAGGTGTGCATTTGGGCGATTCTATCCTGCTCGACAGTGCCGGTTTTCAGGAATTGGTGCGCTTGCTGCCCAAACAGTGCCGACTTACCATCATCGACAATATGGGCAAGGTGCGCTACGAATCGGACCCGCTCGATGTCGACCAAATGGAAAACCATCTGAACCGTACCGAAGTAAGGTTGGCCTATCAGGTGGAAGAGGGCAATGACATCCGCCTTTCTAGCACGGACAATGCCAAATATTTCTACTTTGCCAAGCGCTACGATTTGGACGGCCGGCACACGCCCGGCGACGGTGACGACTATGTGGTGCGCTTAGCCATGCCTTATGACGACGGCCTGGCACATTTCTTCGCACCCGACCACGGCTTTATGCTGTTTGTGCTGCTGGTTTTCACCACCGGTATGATAGGCGTGTTCTATGTGACCGACCATTACAGCAGAGCCATTATGCAGTTGCGCAAGTTCCTGGACGATATAGACCAGGGCGTTACCGACTATAAGAATGTCAATTTCCCCAAATCGGAACTTGGTTTGCTTTGTACCAAAGTGGTGGGCAAATACCGCAAGCTGGACGAGTTAAGCCGGCAAGTGACCATCCGCCGCGACCGTCTGTTGCGCCATTTCCATTATTCCAGAGAAGGTATCGCCCTATTTACCTCCGATTTCGAGAACTTCTACGTCAATGCCCGCTTTTTGCAATATGTCAACGTGCTGCTCGAAACCCCCACGCCCGATATCAACGAAATCTGGAATTCGGAAGTCTTTGAGCCGATAGCGCAATTTGCCCGGCTGAACGCAGATGCCAAGACCACCATCAGCGAAGCGCCCGTATTCTCGATATCCAAGCAGGTAGGCGGCTCGTATTTTGAGATAAAGGTACTCGTTTACGGCAATGGCGATTTCGAGATAGGAATTACCGACATTACCATCGCCGAAAGAGAAAAAATAAGCCGACAGGAAACCAGCAACAATATCTTGCACGAACTGCGCACGCCTATGAGCTGCATTCGGGGCTATCTGGAAACCGTTCTCACGAACGACTCGCTGGGCGAAACCAACCCCAAAAGCAGACGTTTTGTCGAAAAAGCCTATGCCCAGACCTTACGTCTGACCAACCTTATCAGCGATGTGGCGTTGGTAAGCAAGACCGACGAGGCTCCCGAACTGGTACAATGTGCCGAGGTGGATGTGGTCAAGACTGTGGCCGATGTTTACGAAGACTTGCGTCCTCGTATGGAAGATGTCGGCATGAAATTTTTCAAGACCCTGCCCGACAAACTTGTTATCCATGGCAACTATACGCTGATTTACTCCATCTTCCGCAACTTGATAGAAAACAGTATCAACTACGCCGGCAAGAATGTAGAGTTTCATGTGGATTGCTACAACATCGCCGAAAACTATGCCTACTTCTCGGTGTACGATACCGGTCAGGGAGTGCCTGAAGAACATCTGCAGCACCTCTTCGAACGATTCTACCGCATAGACAAGGGCCGCAGCCGCGAAAACGGCGGTTCCGGCCTGGGCTTGTCCATCGTATACAACGCAGTTTCCGTCCATCATGGCAGTATTTCGGTGCGCAACCGCGAAGGTGCCGGATTGGAGTTCCTCTTTACACTGCGAATAAGCTGATAGTCAGAAATCGGCAGATTACCCGATGTGGCCTTGCAGGTATTCGCGGGTACGTTCTTGCGCCGGCTGGCTGAAAAGCTGGGCGGTGCTTTCGTATTCCATCAGCGAGCCCAGATACATGAACATCGAGTTGGTGGCAATACGTCTGGCCTGGCCCATGTTATGCGTAACGATAAGGATAGTCACCTCTTGTTGCAAACCGACGATAAGCTCTTCGATGTGTGCCGTGGCAATAGGGTCGAGGGCCGAAGTAGGTTCATCCATCAGGATAATTTTGGGTTGCAGGGCCAAGGCGCGGGCAATGCACAGACGCTGTTGCTGTCCGCCGCTAAGGAAGGTACCGCGCTTGCCCAGCACCTGTCGCACTTCGTCCCAAAGACCTACGCTTTTCAGGCTGTGTTCCACAATGCGTGCCGCTTCCGACTTGCTCAGACGTATGCCGTTGAGCGTGTAACCGGCCAATACGTTTTCGGCGATGCTCATGGTGGGGAAGGGGTTGGGCCGCTGGAACACCATACCGATGTTGCGGCGCACTTCCATAGGACTCATGCGGAGCAGGTCCTCACCGTCGAGCAGTATCTGTCCCGTCACGCTGATGCCGGGATAAAGCTCGTGCATACGGTTGATGGAACGCAGGAAGGTACTCTTGCCGCAGCCCGAAGGACCCATGATGGCGGTGATGACATTGCGTTGAATATCGGCGTCGAGGTGCTTGACGGCCATGGTACTTTTGTTGTAGGATACGCACAGGTCGCGTATCGACAGTATGGGGTTTTCTATTGTATTCATGAGTGGACGATCATTTATCAGTGGACGGTCATTTTATGTTTAAGATATTTCGCCAGCAGGTTCAGCCCCAGCACGAAGAGCAGCAAGAGCAGCGAGGCGCTCCAGATCAGGCTTTGCAGGTTGGGGTCGTTGAAGAACTGCCAGATAAGCAAGGGTACGGCCGACATGGGGCGGGCGAGATTGGTTTCGATAACCGCGCAGCCCAGCGCCGTGAACATAAGCGGTGCGGTTTCGCCCATGACGCGCGACACGGCCAGCAGGATACCCGTTGAGATACCGCCGTATGCCGACGGGAGCAATACATGCACAACGGTACGCCAGTAATTGCCGCCCAGGGCTGTGGCCGCTTCCTTGAGCGACGAGGGCAACATATTGAGTGTCTCTTCGGTAGAACGGACAATCAGCGGCAACATCATGATGAACAGGGCTACACTGCCGGCCAGACCCGAATATCCCCGGCTGGGTACCACCACCCAAATATACACCACAATGCCGATAATCACCGAAGGCGTGCCTTGCAGCATATCGGTCAGGTAAGACAGGGCCTGCGCCACTTTGCTGTGACGATGGTCCGATAGGAACAAACCGGCACCGATGCCCACCGGGACAGCCAAGGCGGAGGCCACCAGCAACATCAGCAGCGAACCCACGATACCGTTGGCAATACCGCCCGGCATGGCCTGGGTAAAGAACTGCCAGTCCAGATGGCGTACACCTTCAACAGCCACTTTGCCGATAATGGCCAGTAGCGGCACGGCAGTGAGAGCGGCCAAAATGCAAACGCAGTAGCGGAGCAGATGGCTCTTGAAAAGCCTGTATTTGATGGAGGACGATTTCATATACGCACTTTCTTCATGATGATTTTGGCCACCAAGTTGATGACAGCCGTAATAAGGAACAGCAGCAAGGCGATGGCAAAGAGCGAAGACAGACGCAGGCCTTCGGCTTCACCGAACTGGTTGGCAATAATGCTGGCCATGGTATTGCCCGTGTCGATGAGCGAGTTGGGCATCTGGTTGGTATTGCCGATAAGCATGGTCACCGTCATGGTTTCGCCCAAGGCTCGGCCGATGGCCAGAATGTAGCTCGAGAAAATACCCGAACCGGCCACGGGAAAGACGATGCGGCCTATCACTTCGGCACGGGTGGCTCCCATGGCATAGGCGGCTTCTTTCAAATCTTTGGGCACCATCTTGATGAATTCGGCACTCAGCGACGCGGCGTAAGGCACTATCATGATGGCCAGCACCAGCGAGGCCGTGAGAATGCCGGCACCTTGTTGGCTCAGACCCAG
>CAYRHC010000076.1:0-7337 GCA_964423935.1 uncultured Bacteroidales bacterium
AAGGTAGTGCTCGGTTTCGTGGAACTGGCCTTGTCGCTCAAGTTCCTGTCGGTGGCCGATATGGCCTATTCATGGGGTATCTTGCCGCGCGAAGCTTTCATCATCATCTGGATTATCCTGGCCATCGGCCTAGGACTGTATCTGCTTAACGTGCTACGTTTCCCGCACGATGAGAAACTGGAGAAACTATCTTGGATTCGTATCGCGGGTGCCATCGTTTCCTTCCTGTTTGCCATTTACATGATACCCGGCGTGCTGGGCGCTCCCGCCAAGGCTATTTCCGCCTTCACTCCGCCCATGTCCACCCAACGCATTCATGTATTCTCGTCGAACGTAGAGCCCGATTTCTACAGCTACGAAGAAGGTATGCTCGCTGCACAAGAACAAGGCAAGAAGGTGCTGCTCGACTTTTCGGGCTATGGCTGCGTCAACTGTCGCCGCATGGAAAACGCCGTCTGGTGCGATGCCGATGTCAAGGCCAAGCTGGAAAAAGACTTCGTGCTGATTTCGCTGATGGTTGACGATAAAACCGACCTGCCCGCGAACATCCTTATCGAAGAACACGGACAGTTGCGCAAGTTGCGCAGTTTGGGCGACAAGTGGAGCTATCTGCAGCGTTACAAGTTCGGTGCCAACGCCCAGCCCTACTACCTGATTCTGACTCCCGACGGACATCCGCTGACGCACCCATACGCCTTCAACGATAATCCCAAGGTTTTTCTCGACTACCTCAACAGCGTCAACTAAAGTTTATGGAGCAAGAGCAAGGCTTTAGCGTACAATTTGTGGGTGATGTCAAGGCCGGCTTCCCCAGTCCGGCCGAAAATATCCGCGAAGAACTCGACCTGGTGAATCTGCTGGTACGCCACCCGGCCTCCACCTTCTTTTTCAGGGTGAGCGGCGTGTCGATGGTCGATGCGGGGCTGGACGAAGGCGATATCATCATCGTAGACCGTGCCCTGGAGCCATATAACCATTGCAAGGCCGTCTGCTTTATCGATGGAGAATTCACCGTCAAGACGGTAGAAATTCACGAAAAAAGCGTGCTGCTGTTGCCCGCCAACCGGCTCAACGAGCGTTACAAGGCCATCGAGGTGGGACCCGACAACGACTTTAGCGTTTGGGGCGTTGTTACTTATGTCATCAAGAAGATGTAGCCTTACTGCTGTACCGCGATGTATGCCCTGGCCGACTGCAACAATTTCTTCGCTTCTTGCGAACGCGTGTTCCGTCCCGATTTGCGTGAACGGCCCGTGGTGGTACTCTCGAACAACGACGGTTGCGTCATAGCCCGCAGCAACGAGGCTAAAGCCTTGGGCATCGCCATGGGTGAGGCCTACTTCAAGATTAAGCCGCTGGTGGCCAAGCACCGGATAGCCGTCTTCTCCTGCAATTTTGCGCTCTACGGCGACATGTCACAAAGAGTTCGCCGCGTACTCGAAGGCTACGCGCCCTCGCTCGAAGCCTACTCTATCGATGAATCCTTCCTGGACCTGCGCGGCATGGACCAACTCGATTTCGATGCCTACGCCAAGGAGATTTCTCGCGCCTGCCAACGTCTGACGGCCATTCCTGTGTCGGTGGGCATCGCTCCGAGCAAGACGCTGGCCAAAATCGCGTCCAAGCTCTGCAAACGTTATCCCAAGCTGCAAGGCGGCTGCTACATGCATCGTCCTGAAGACATAGAGAAAGTATTGCGCAATTTTCCTTTGGGCGATGTTTGGGGTATCGGACGCAAAACTCTGGCCAAAATGCAGGCGCAAGGTTTACACTCGGCCTACGATTTTCGCGAAAAGTCCGAACTTTGGATACGCAATATGCTGGGCATCAACGGCGTGAAGACTTGGCGCGAGTTGCATAGCGAGCCCTGCATCGACTTCGAAGACAGTTTTGAGGCCAAGCAAAGCATTTGTGTGTCACGCAGTTTTTCCTCAGAAATCTATACGCTGGAGGAACTCAGCGAACAATTGTCCAACTTTGCCTCACAGCTGGCCGGGCAACTGCGCAAGCAGCACTCACTCTGCAGCACACTGGTGGTGTTCGCCTGCACCAACCGTTTTCGTGAAGACCAGCCACAGTCTTATGCCAGCGAGATGCTGACCTTCAGTACAGCCAGCGCTGAAACACGAACCATAGTCGGTCAGACGTTGACCGCTGCGGCCAGGCTGTTCCGTGCGGGCTATGGCTACAAGAAAGCAGGCGTTGTCGCTACCCGACTGTCGTCCGATGCGGTCTGGATGCCTTCGCTCTTCGATGACAGCGCCGCTTACCGGCGCGAACAGCAAATGGACCAAGTGCTCGACCGGCTCAACCATAAGTTCGGACAGGGCACCGTTCGTCTGGCCATTCAAGGTAACGGCCAGATAAAGTCGAGCCACGAACTACAGTCGCCTCACTACAGCACTTCATGGCAAGACCTGCCCAAAGTAAGTGTAAAATAAGGTCAAAAAATCGGCGCAATCTCTTGCAAAAGGCAAACGGAAGCACTACCTTTGCGTCCGCAAACCACACTGGTTCCTTGACCGAGTGGCTAGGTAACGGTCTGCAAAACCGCTTACGGCGGTTCGAGTCCGCCAGGAACCTCGAAGGAGGGTGACTAACAAGTCGCAAGACTGATGGTCACTCTTTTTTTATAAGACTCAAACAAGAAGGCCGGAACCTTGCGGTTCCGGCCTTCTTGTTTCAAAAACTCCAAATTACAGCACATCGATGGTGTAAGCCATACCCAAGGAGATACGCTGCATATCACTGTCGTCTATGTGATAATATTTGCCCAGATTGGTAGCTTGCGTCACCTTATAGACATACCAGGCATAGAACTTCAGCTCCGGCTTGGCAGCGATAGGCATAAATTCCAAACCACCCTGTACATGCCACTGATTCAAGTAGCGACCTTGCTGGTAGTTGGGAATTACGGCATCGGCTTCCTTGAAAACATCGGTAGTTTCGTATGCACCCTTCAGCACGGCGTTCCACTGAGGATGGAAAGCATATTCCACATTGGCGATAAAGCTCAGATACTGCACATTCTGCATCACGTGCGACTGCAAAGCCGAAAGGCGGCCCAGATGGTCGACATCTTCGCGTGAATACATCACGTCAAGCGTGGCAAAAAGCGGGCCGTTCTGGTAGATATTGGCAGCGGTCAGGTAGTAGGCATATTTGCCTTGGGCCACCGGCAACATCGAGGCGGCATAGCGGAAATGGCAGGTCTTGTCGACAAAATAGCCGTTCCAGTTTACCAAAGCCATCAGCGGTGTCTTGGCTTCTTTCAGACCGGCCTCTTCCAGGGAAGAAGTATACCACTCCGCTTCGGTCTTGCCATGACCGTTCAGCAACTGAAAAATCATCTCGTGGTTGTCGTTGAGCTGCCAAGCGGCGCTCACACCCGTCTGCCAGCAGGCAATCGCTCCGACGAATTCACTGAACTCTTTGATACGCAGAATGTTGACATTGTGTTCCCAACCGCCAAAAGAGAGGAACTGTTTACCAAGGGTAAGTGCCAGTTTGTCGCTGGGGCGATAGGTAACATTGGCCAGTTCAATCTGGTTGGCCAGACGTTCTACACTATTGACGGAAGGATCCTTCCACAAAGCCTGACGGAAAGAATAGGAGATATTTTCGGTAAGGCCGCCATGAACGGCAAAACGCAACACATTGTTTTTGAAATGGGTACCTTGATATTCCGAACCAGAAAAATCGCTGTTCAAGCTATTGGCAAGGTCGATATGAAGGTCTACCTTCTCGTTGTTTTCGGCTTGCAAAGGCATAGCGCCCAGCACCAGGGCACCCAGCCCCAAAAACACGGCCGACAGATGTTTGCTTACTTTGCTCATAACACCTTATTCTTCGGTTTCGTCTTCCTTCATGTTGGTGTAGACGGTAGACACATCATCGTCTTCCTCCAGACGTTCCACCAGTTTGTTGATGGTTTCGCGCTGTTCGTCCGTTACATCCTTGTAGTCGTTGGCAAAACGTTCGAATTCGGCAGAGATAAGCTCGTAACCTTTTTCTTCGAGATAATGCTGTATCTTGGCAAAAGCCTCGGGAGCACCCATGATGACGATTTCCTCTTCGTCCTGGTCGAAATCATCGGCACCAAGGTCAATCAAGTCCAATTCCAGTTCGTCCATATCGAGACCATCTTGAGGCTTGATTTTGAACACCGATTTGCGCTCGAAAATAAAAGACAGACTGCCCGAAGTACCCAGCGTACCGCCATAACGGGTAAAGGCGCTGCGCACCGTGGCTACCGTACGGGTTGGATTATCAGTCTGAGTTTCCACCAAAACGGCGATACCGAAAGGACCATAGCCTTCGTAAACCATCTCCTTGTAACCGCTGAAGTCTTTGGAAACAGCCTTCTTGATGGCACGTTCCACATTTTCCTTAGGCATGTTGGCAGCCTTGGCATTCTGCATAAGGATACGCAAACGGGCATTTGCGCTGGGATCAGGACCGCCTTCTTTGACGCAGCTGGAGATTTCCTTGCCGATTTTGGTGAATGTACGGGACATATTGCCCCAACGTTTCAGTTTTCTTGCTTTACGATATTCAAATGCTCTTCCCATAATAAATTATCTGAGGCTTGCGCCCATTTGTTGTTTTAAACTGTTGATGATCTTGTTCATAACCACATCGATACGTTTGTCGGTGAGGGTCTGCGTCTCGTCTTGCAGAATCAGGTAGACAGCGTAGGATTTTTTGCCTTCAGGCAGGTTCTTGCCTTCGTACACGTCGAAAAGGCCCACCGACTTGATCAGCTTGCGGTCGCAGGCCATGATGATTTTTTCCACTTGGCTGAAGCACTGGTCTTTGTCGAGCAGCAAGGCGAGGTCGCGACGTACTTCGGGATACTTGGGAAGTTCGCTGTAGCTCACCTTATGATTCTTGATGGCCTTCATCAGTACCGGCCACTGCATATCGGCAAAAAAGACCTCCGTATCGATGCCGAACTGTTTGAGAATTTCGGGATGCACACTGGCGATAAGGGCCAGCGGCTTGCCGGCAGCCGTGGTGAAAGTGAGGCTGTGACGGTAGATATCGGTAGCGTCGGCCTCCTGCACCTGCCAATCCTTGATGCCCAGACGACTGAAAATATTCAGCACGTGAGCTTTCAAGTCGTAAATGCTGATTTTCTCCTCGCCGGCGTTCCAAGCGATAGAGCGGCGGTTGCCACACATCCAGAGAGCCAAATGGGTTTCCTCGCTGTAAGGAGCAAGATGGTCTTCCCCACCCCGTTTGTCGGCATCGTAATGATAGCAGGCACCCAGCTCGTAGAACTTCAGGTCCATCTGACGACGGTTGCGGTTGCGGGCGATGTTCTCCAAACCGCCAAAGAGCAAAGTCTGGCGCAGCACACCAAGGTCGTTGCTCAGCGCATTGATAACCTTCACAGCCTTCGCGAGCGGATAGGTCTGCAGATTCTCGTAATAGGAAATGGCCGTCAGAGAATTGTTCAGCACTTCGCGGAAACCGGCGGCGGTCAGCTGTTCGGAGATGAGATTCTTCAGACGGTCGCTGTCGGGGAAGGTGGTATAGGCCAAAGTACTCTTGATCTGCTGGCCAATTTCGATGTTGTTATAGCCGTAAATACGCAGAATATCTTCGATAACGTCGCAGGGACGCTGTACATCCACGCGATAAGCGGGGACGGTAAGGTCGAGCGCGCCGTTCTCTTCTTGGTCGATGGTCATTTCGAGCGCCGTCAGGATGGTCTTCACCGTTGCAGGTTCGATATGTTTGCCGATGAGCGCATCGATTTCAGCATAGCTAAGATGCACCTTGAAGTCGTCGATGGGCTGAGGATAACGGTCGACGATTTCGCTCGAAATCTCAGCATCGGCCAGTTCCTTCAGCAGCAAAGCGGTGCGTTTGAGCACGTAAAGGGTGTTGTGCGGGTCGATACCACGCTCGTAACGGAACGATGAATCGGTGTTCAAGCCATGGCGGCGGGCAGTTTTACGTACCCAAACCGGATTGAAGTAGGCACATTCGATAAACACCGAAGTGGTGCTTTCCGTCACGCCGGAGTCCAAACCGCCGAAAACACCGGCCATACACATGGGCTCTTCGGCATTGCATATCATCAAGTCGTTCTCGTGCAGTTCGCGCTCAACGCCGTCCAAGGTGACGAACTTGCGTCCGGGAGCGGTGCGCACCACAATCTTCCGGCCTTTAATCTTGTCGGCATCGAAAGCGTGCAGCGGATGACCCGTTTCGTGCAAAATATAGTTGGTGATGTCCACCACATTGTTGATGGGGTGCAGGCCTATCAGACGCAAGCGGTCTTGCATCCACTTGGGCGATTCCTTCACCTTGACGTTGGTCAGGCAAATGCCGGCATAGCGCGGGCAAGCCTCGGCGTTCTGCACTTCCACATCGATAGAGAGCTTGTGGTTGTCTACCTTGAAAGCATCTACCGAAGGCAGGCGCAGGCTGACGTTTTGGCCACGGCTTTTGAGGTAGGCGTACAGGTCGCGGGCCACACCGTAATGGGAAGTGGCATCGGCGCGGTTAGGCGTAATATCCACTTCGAGCACTGCCTGCGACTCCAAGTGATAGTAGGTTTTGGCGGGCAGGCCAACGGGCGTATCCTCGGGAAGAACAATGATGCCGTCATGAGCGGTGCCTATGCCGATTTCGTCTTCGGCGCAAAGCATACCGTAAGACTCCTGACCGCGTATCTTCGAACGTTTGATGGTGAACGACTCCTCGCCGTTATAAAGCTTGGTGCCGATGGTAGCAACGATAACCTTCTGTCCGGCAGCTACATTGGGGGCACCGCAGACAATCTTGAGCGGCTCGCCTTGGCCCACGTCAACTGTGGTCAGATGCAGGTGGTCCGAATCGGGATGAGCTTCACACGTGAGCACCTGGCCCACTACCAGACCTTCCAGACCGCCCTTGACACTTTCAACCATTTCTACGGGACCGTTCTCAAGACCGATAGAGGTCAGGGCATCGGCCGTCTGTTGCGGATTGAGGTCAAAATCAAGAAAATCCTTCAACCAGGAATAGGAAATATTCATATTGTCGTTTTTGTTTTACAGATCACTTAACTTAACACTCGATACTGAGACTCATCAAGACCTCGCGTATCTTCTCGTAGGTGGTAATACGCGTGGGCACCAGCGGCAGGCGCAACTTGTTTTCGATATAGCCCATGGCACTGAGAATGCACTTGACACCGGCCGGATTGCCGTCGACAAAAAGCAGGTCGAACATATCCGTAAAACGATGATGGATAAGACGCGCGTTCTCGTAATCGCCATTCAAAGCCAGGCGCACCATGCGGCTGAACTCTTTGGGAAAAGCATTGCCGATGACGGAGATGA
>CAYRHC010000077.1:0-7317 GCA_964423935.1 uncultured Bacteroidales bacterium
AACAATGAAGAAAATGGCGTAGAAATTGGCAGCCTGACCCGAAGATGTAAGCATGGCCATCACACCGCCTTCCAATTCGCAAATCTTGGCGGCGACAGCATCGTTGGTGGGGTTCTGCAGACGGGTGTAGAAATAGCCTTCGGCCTTCAGGTCGAACAGGTCTGACATCTGTTGTGTAGAATCGTACTTGAAAGTGGTACTTTGGTAAATGGGCAGGACGCGGGGTTCGCCGTTAGAGGGCTTCCATCCTGCTTGTACACAGATAGTTTCTACGTTTTTCTTCATTGTTTTCTTGGCAAAATAGGGCGCAAAGATAATGCTGTGTTATAGAAAATCAAAATTAGCGGCGGCGTTTTTTATTTCACGTTTATGCGGATGTTGGCCACGGGGTTCCGCGATGAATTGCCCACACGCAAAATATAGCCGCCGGATTCAAGTTTCCAGGCACTTTGAGCCTCGTCCCAGAACGCAAAACCATCCACTGGGATATGCAGTGTTAGCGTCTGCTTTTCGCCGGCCTTGAGGAAGACTTTCTGAAAGGCCTTCAGTTCCTGATAAGGACGGGACACCGAACACTTGGGGTCGGAGACGTACACTTGCAACACTTCGGCTCCGTCGCGAGAGCCGGTATTCGTCACATCGGCCGTCAAGACGATGGTATCGCCTGCCGCATAGGTCTTGGCATCGCAACGCGCATTGCCGATGGCAAAGGTGGTATAGGACAAACCGTACCCGAAAGGATAAGCGGCCGGGATTTTTTTGGTATCGTGCCAACGGTAGCCCACCAGTATGTCTTCCATATACACCTGCTTGACACCGTCGCCCGGATAGGACAGGTTACCGTAAGAGACTGCTCCGTTGTCCTCGAGCCGTTTGGGGAAGGAAAATGGTAGTTTGCCGCTGGGGTTCACATCGCCCGACAAGACGGCAGCGATGGCCTTGCCCGCTTCGCTACCGGGATACCAAGCTTGCAGAATGGCCTTCACTTTCGGAGCCCAGGAGGTTTCAACGGCATTACCGCTCATCAGTACCACCACCACGTTACGGTTGACAGCGGCGATATCGCTGATGAGGGCCGGCTGGTTGAAGGGCAGTTCGTAGCTATAGCGGTCGGCGGCCTCGCAATCTTGCTTGTGATTCTTGTTAAGACCGCCCACGAAAATCACCAGGTCGGCCCCGGCAGCGGCGCGAACAGCCCGGGCATGCAGACTGTCGAGGTTCTGCGTGGGTGTTCCTTCGTGCGAATACTGGGCCTTGCCCGAATCGTAGGCCTGCGCGAAAATAATTTCCGACTGCGGGAAGCGCTCCTTGATGGCCTGCAAAGGTGTGCTGATATGCTTGGGTTTGAGTTCGCTGCTGCCGCCTCCCTGCATTAGATTACGCACGGCATTCTCACCGATGACGGCTATGCGTTTGGGAGCCTGCTCGATGGGCAGTATGTTGTCTTTGTTCTGCAAAAGCACTATGCCGCTCTGGGCAATGCGCTGAGCGGCGAGTGCGTGACCTTCGTAATCGAGCGCACCCCAGGGACGCTGCGGATTGAGTGTGGTACGCAACATCAGACGCAAAATACGGCGCACCTTGTCGTTGAGGTCATCGAGGCTGTAGCTGCCGTCGCGCAAGCCCTTCAGATAGGGGTCGGCCAAATAATAGCAGTTGAAGTCGAACTTCGATTCGGTGGTTAGGCCGTTGGTGTAAGTTCCCATTTCCAAATCGAGCCCGTTCTCAGCCGCCTGACGGGTATCGTGGCAGCCGCCCCAATCGGTGATGAAAGCCCCGTCCCAGGCCCATTCGCCTTTGAGTATGGCATTGAGGTACTCGTTATGACAATTGTGCTGGCCGCGATATTTGTTATAGGCACCCATAAAGGTCCAGACACCGGCATCGGCGGCAGCCTTGAAGGCCGGCAGATAGATTTCGCGCAAGGCTCGGTCGGAGACTTCCACCTCGATATGGCCACGGTCTATTTCCTGATTGTTGAGTGCAAAATGCTTGACGCAGGCAGCAACGCCATTTTCCTGCACGCCCTTGATATAAGGCTGCACCATAACGGATGCCAGATAGGGGTCTTCGCCAAAGTATTCGAAATTGCGGCCGTTCAAAGGGACGCGGTAGATATTGACACCCGGACCCAGTATCACGTCTTTTTTACGGTAACGGGCCTCCGCACCCAGGCACTGGCCGTAAAGATAGGCCATCTCGGGATCGAAGCTGGCCGCCAGACAGGTAAGCGCGGGGAAGGCTGTGACAGAATCGTTCTTCCAATTGGCATAGCCCCAGTCGTTCCAATTGATTTCGGCGCGAACTCCGTGAGGGCCGTCGCTATACCAAAGCTCGGGAATGCCCAGACGGGGAACACCGGCCGAGGTGAATTTTCCCTGTGCGTGGCAAAGGGCCACTTTTTCTTCGAGCGTGAGTTGCGAAAGGATGGTTTCGACCTGCTGTTGCACACGAGTGGTCTGAGCCAACAATGCGACCGGAAGAAGCAGCGCGGCGAACAGCAGCCGGCACTTAGGGGAAAGCTTGCTTTTCATGCTTTTCTTGTTTGAAAAATTAGTTGTCTCTACGCGAAAAATTGCCGCTAAATTAGCGTATTTTTGTCGGTTCTCCTCCATAAGGAGACCCACTCTTACCCAAAAATTTCAACTATGAAAAAGAAAAATACTCCTATCCTTCTGCTGACGGGCTTTTTGGGAAGCGGCAAAACCACCTTGGTGAACCGTATCCTGGGCAACAAGCAAGGAATCAAGTTTGCCGTTCTGGTAAACGACATCGGAGAAGTGAACATCGATGCCGACCTTATCCAGAAAGGCGGTGTGGTAAACCAGCAAGCAGGCAATCTGGTGACTTTGCAGAACGGCTGTATCTGCTGTTCGCTGCAGATGGACCTTATCAACCAGCTTAACGACTTGCACCGTCAGAACTTCGACTACATCGTGCTGGAAGCCAGCGGACTGAGTGTGCCGGCCTCCATCGCCCAAAGCATTTGCTCCATTCCCCAGATGCAGAATGCCGGAGACTCTTACCCCTACATCGACTGCATTGTCACCATGGTGGATGCCCTGCGCATGCAAAAGCCCTTGGAAGAAGACCTGCAAGGCCTTATCGTGGAACAGATTGAGTTCTGCAACATCGTGCTGCTGAACAAGACCGATATGGTGAGCGGCGAGCAACTGGCCGAAACCAAGGCCTACATCCGCGCCCTGCAGCCCGTGGCCGACATCATCGAGTGCCAGTACGGCAATGTAGACCTCGACAGTCTGCTGCACACAGGCCGCTTCCAGTTCGACAAGGTAGCCTCTTCGGCCACTTGGGTCCAGGAGCTGGAGCACCACGACGCCCACCATCACCACGATGATGACGACGACGATGAATGCGACTGCCATTGCGACCACGACCACGATGACGATGAACATGAACATCATCACCACCATCATCATGACGAAAAGCCTTACGGCATAGAAAGTTTCGTGTATTACCGCCGCCCGCCCTTCGACATGAATAAGTTCGATTTCTTTGTCAACAACTTGTGGCCCAAGGGTATCCTGCGCGCCAAAGGACTTTGCTGGTTTGAAGACCATCCCGATCTGTCGTGCATTTTCGAGCAGGCCGGCGACCAGAAGCAGCTGACCGAAGGAGGTTGTTGGTATGCCGCCGCACCGCCACAAGAATGGTTGGAAATCATCGCCCGCGACCCTCAGGCCCGCGACGATTGGGACGAAAAATATGGCGACCGCATGCAGAAAATTGTCTTTATCGGCAAGAACCTAGACAAGCACGCCTTGATTAAGACCTTGGACAGCTGTCTGGTTACCGAATAGACCGGTTTTGCAATCCAACCTTGGCCGTTCGTTTCCGTTTTGGAAAACTTTTGACGGTTTTGAAAAAATTACAATGCTCATTTTCAGAGCATTGTAATTTTTTTTGGAAAACTTTCATTTTGGACAGAATAAAACAGTTGTCAACTATTGTTAATTATTAAGTCATGTGATACCTTTGCCATCACACTATTCTGTCGAACATAATCATCTAACAATAACGTTTTTAACCCACTAACTAACAATGAGCTCCGCCGAAATTTTCATTATCAAGCGTGATGGCAAAGAAGTTCCTTTTTCTATCGAGAAAATCAAGAACGCCATCGCGAAAGCATTCCTCTCGGTGAACTGTTTCGCCACTCAGGAAATCATGACTTCCATCCTCAGTCACCTGAACATCTACAACGGCATTACGGTGGAAGAAGTGCAGAACCAAGTTGAAGTTGCCCTTATGCAGGAACGCTATTATTCGGTGGCCAAGTCGTTTATGTTGTATCGACAGAAGCATACCGAAGACCGCGAGGTGCGCGACAAGCTTACCTTCCTGATGAACTACTGCAACGCCCTGAACGCTGCAAGCGGCAGCAAGTACGATGCCAATGCCAACGTCGACAAGAAGAACATTGCCACCCTTATCGGCGAGCTGCCAAAATCGAATTTTATCCGTCTGAACCGTCGTCTGCTGACCGACCGTCTGAAGGAAATGTACGGCAATGAGCTCGCAGACCGCTACCTTAGCCTGCTCAAAAACCACTTCCTCTACAAGAACGATGAGACCAGCCTGGCCAACTACTGCGCCAGCATCACCATGTACCCCTGGCTTATCAACGGTACCAAGGCCATCGGCGGCAACTCCACTCCCCCATCTAACCTGAAGTCGTTCTGCGGCGGTTTCATCAACATGGTGTTCATCGTATCGAGCATGTTGAGCGGTGCCTGCGCCACCCCCGAATTTTTGATGTACATGAACTACTTCATCGGACTGGAATACGGCCAGGACTACTACTTGCGCGCCGACGAAGTGGTAGACCTCTCGAACAAGCACCGCAGCATCGACAAGATTATCTGCGACTTCTTCGAACAGATTGTCTACTCCATCAACCAGCCCACGGGTGCCCGCAACTTCCAGGCTGTCTTTTGGAATATTTCCTACTACGACAAATACTATTTCGAAAGCCTGTTCAGCGAATTCGTATTCCCCAACGGCACCAAGCCTCATTGGGAATCGCTCTCGTGGCTGCAGAAGCGTTTTATGAAGTGGTTCAACAAGGAACGCACCCGGGCCGTACTCACCTTCCCCGTCGAAACCATGGCCCTGCTGTCGAAAGACGGTGATGTGCTCGACCAGGAATATGCCGACTTCACGGCCGAAATGTACAGCGAAGGTCACTCTTTCTTCACCTATATGAGCGACAATGCCGACTCGCTGGCTTCGTGCTGCCGTCTGCGTAACGAAATTCAGGATAACGGCTTCAGCTATACGCTGGGCGCCGGCGGTGTGTCTACGGGCTCCAAGAGCGTGCTCACCATCAACCTGAACCGTTGTATCCAGCACGCCGTCAAGACGGGTGTGCCTTACCAGAACTACCTGCGCGAAATCATTGACATCGCTCACAAGGTACAGCTGGCCTACAACGAAAACCTGAAGGATTTGCAGCGTAAAGGCATGCTGCCGCTCTTCGACTCGGGCTTCATCAACATCAACCGCCAGTACTTGACCATCGGCGTGAACGGGTTGGTAGAAGCCGCCGAATTCATGGGCCTCAGCATCAACGACAACCCCAAATATCTGGAGTTCGTTCAGACTGTGCTTGGCCTGGTGGAGGAATACAACAAGAAATATCGTAGCAAGGACGTGCTGTTCAACTGCGAAATGATTCCTGCCGAAAATGTGGGTGTAAAGCATGCCAAATGGGACCGCGAAGACCATTACTTTGTTCCCCGCGACTGCTACAACAGCTATTTCTACATCGTGGAAGACTCTTCGCTGAACGTGCTTGACAAGTTCCGTCTGCACGGCCGCAACTACATCGAGCACCTTACCGGCGGCTCGGCCCTGCACATGAATCTCGAAGAGCACCTGAGCAAAGAACAGTACCGCCAGCTGCTGCGCGTGGCTGCCGAAGAGGGCTGCAACTACTTCACCTTCAACATTCCCAACACCATTTGCAACAAGTGCGGACATATCGACAAGCGTTATCTGAAGGAGTGCCCCGTTTGCGGCAGCAAAGATGTCGATTACTTGACTCGTATTATCGGTTACATGAAACGTATCAGCAACTTCTCGCAAGCGCGTCAGGAAGAGGCTGCACGCCGTTTCTATGCTCCCAGCCAAAGGGTTCAGGCTTAGGTATGAAATTTGCCGATTACGATATTGTTTTTCAGGAGGTTCCTGGCGAAGTAAGTCTGGCAATCAATATTTCGCATTGTCCCAACCGTTGTACCGGCTGTCACAGTGCCTATCTGATGGAAGATGTGGGCGAAGTTCTCGATGAGACTTCGCTCGCGTCGCTCCTTGAGCGCTATGGCCGGGGCATCACCTGTGTGGCCTTTATGGGCGGTGACCGCGAACCCATCGAAGTGGACCGCCTGGCGCAATGGATACATCAGACGCATCCCACACTCAAAACGGCCTGGTATTCGGGCAAGGCTTCCCTGCCGCAAGGCTTTCCCGCGACGCATTTCCAATACATCAAATTAGGGCCTTATCTGCAAGCGCAAGGCCCCTTGAACTGCCGTAGCACCAATCAGCGGATGTACCGCATACAGGCCGATGGCAGCATGGAAGACATCACTTCAGTTTTTTGGAAGAAATAAAGCCGTAGTCGTAGGCTAATTTGCCCGATGCCCGCAGCACGCGACGGGGCGCATTGTTCATCCACACCACCCCAACACTGTTGCCTTCCTGACCGATAATGAAACCGCCTTCGGCTTCCCAGCTGATTTCCTGCAATTTATCGGCAAGCAGACTATATACACCCTCGGCACTTTTCGAAGCGATGATGAGCGGCTCCTGAGGCACCATTACCTGACGGAAGAAGTTTTCCATTTTGCCCTGAATAAGGAAGTAATTGCTGTTGATGGAATCGTTCTTGTCGATGTAGGGGTCGTGTTTCCAACCCTTGAAGGTATGTAGTTCGGCGGGGATATGGTTGGCCTCGGCCCGCTGCTGAATGGGATACGAGCCGTACATCTTGTTGAACAGCACACGCTTGACGCTCCCTACCATCTTGAAGGGATAGTCGTAGTTGTACGGCACGATATCGTCTTTGTCGCCGTGGAACGAGAGGATGGGCACCGAACGGTGGTCGAGCATGGCAATATCGGAAATGGCGCCCCACATGTTCACCACGCCCTTGATGTCGAAATGATGGTGATACGCGTTGCCAGAACCGGCTACGCTACCCAGGTCGGGCAAGTCGTCGTCGGGAATGGCATAGGACGAAGCCGGACGGAACTGGTCGGACATATAGGCCAGATTAAGCGCCGTGATGGCTCC
>CAYRHC010000078.1:0-7221 GCA_964423935.1 uncultured Bacteroidales bacterium
TGCAGCGTTCCCGCCATCATGGCCACACGCACCCTCGAGAACCGCAAAGACAGGCTGCTTACCGTACTCACCGTGCCTTTCGTTTCGTGTTCGGCCCGACTTCCGGTTTACCTGCTGCTTATCTCGGCCTTCTTCAACCAACATCAAGGGCTGGTGCTGCTGAGCATCTATCTTATCGGCATTATCGTGGCTATTCTCACCGCCTTGCTGCTCGAGAAAGTAGCCTTCAAGAACGAGAACGACCACTTCGTGATGGAGCTGCCGCCCTACCGTATGCCTACCCTGCGCAACATCCTTATCCACATGTGGGAAAAATCGGTACAGTACCTCAAGAAAATGGGTACCATCATCCTGTTCGCCTCCATTATCATCTGGGCGCTGGGCTACTTCCCGCAGTCGCATCAGGACGATCCCATGGTGCAGATGGAACAGTCGTATATCGGGCAGTTGGGTCAGGCCATGGAACCGGTAGTCAAGCCGCTCGGCTTCGACTGGAAAATGGGTGTCAGTCTGCTCACTGGTCTGGCTGCCAAAGAGGTAGTGGTCTCCACCATGGGCATCCTCTACGAAGGCGAGGAAAGCATCAGCGCTGCCGCCGACTTCACGCCGCTGGTAGCCTACGGCTTTATGATATTCATCCTGCTCTACTTCCCCTGCATTGCCACCATAACGGTCATTGGCAAGGAGATAGGCGGCAAATGGGCGCTGTTCTCTGCCTTCTACCAAACGGGTATGGCTTGGCTGGTGAGCTTTGCCATCTTCCAGATAGGCAGTCTTTTCTAAGTACTCGGAACCTCGATTCAAATCGCCATGATACAAGCCGTTATCACCTATTTCATCATAGCCCTGTCGGTGGTGGGCCTTTGCTGGTTCACCTTCGGCAAACGGTTGTATTATCGTAAACGCAGCCAGCATCCTTGCCTTTACTGCGACGATGCGGCCAACTGCCCTTTACACAAAAATCTTACGAATGCGCCAGCAGGTCATCGGCAATGCGCTTGCGGCAATAGTCACAAAGGCTCTGGTTGTCATTGAAACTGCCCGCCTCCACCAGCTCCACAAAGCGGAACTGCACATGGGTGGTGCGCCACAACTGCTTCTTTTCCACATTCTTGGCGCCGTCGGTAACGGCAATCAGCACCGGCACATTGGCCTTGATAGGCACGCGGAAACTGCCCACATGGAAAGGCAGCAAGAGCTCGTCGGTATTGTTGCGGTGACCTTCGGGATAGATACCGATGGAATAGTTGCGTTTGGTCAGCATCTCGGTGGCCTTGGCCATGGTGAG
This sequence comes from uncultured Bacteroidales bacterium, assembly GCA_964423935.1. GTDB lineage: Bacteria > Bacteroidota > Bacteroidia > Bacteroidales > UBA1402 > UBA1757. Next base: position 1,289 of record CAYRHC010000078.1, read on the forward strand.
CAACGCATGTCGGTTGTTGTCGCGGTCGATGGGCAGGAAAAGGTTACGATGGATGATGCGGCCCAACAGGGGCATGGCGAAGTTCTCGGGTTTGGAGATAAAGGCAAAGCGTCTGTCGTGCAAGAACATATAAGTGAGCATCGGGTCGAAGATAGACTGATGGTTGCCCACCAGATAGAAACTGCCTTCGCGAGGCACTATTTCCTTGCCGCTCACATGAATACGCAGTTTGAAGAAGATGCAAAGTATCTCTATCATACGCGTCTGCACCCAGGCATAGAAGGGGCTGCGCTCGCGGTATTCCTTCTTTTTCGTCACGAACAGACCCGTCAGGCCCAGCAAACCGAAGTACAGTGCCTGAAACAGGTAGAAGGACACCAGACCGACCACCGGCAATATCAGCAGCCACCAGCTCAGACGGCCTATCCAGCAGAAAGCCACCAGCAGGCAAAGGGCCAGCGTAGACAATATGATGACAACGAAGCTAAACATGTCTTCGGGGGATGATAAAGGGGACGACTTTTTCGAGCAGGTCGATATCGAAATGACTGCCTTGACGCATTTCGCCATCCAGACAGATTTCCATGCCGGCCGGAGCCTCCAGTTCCACATGTTTCACCTGACGGTACGAAAGTATCTTCAGGAATTTGGGGTTGTCCAGATGCTCGCCTCGCGTATAGTAAGGCAGAAGCTTTAGAAAAGTGAATACCGAGATGGGATGCACCAGGCAGAGGTCTATCAGGCCGTCGTCGTTCTTGGCATGGGGAGCGCAGAAATATTCGCCGCCCACATAATGGCAGTTGGCCAGCGTGCAGAGCAGAATGTCCTTGCCCCGGTTCAGACACTCGCCGTCGGCCGTTACACGAATGGGGTTGCGCATACTGTGCAGGAGCGCCGACAATACACCACGGCGGTAAGGCCATTTGCAGCCCTTGGCCGAGAGACGGTTGGCCACGCTGCACACATGGGCGTCGAAACCGAAGTTGCAGACATTCAGCGAATAATACTGGTTTACTTTCAGCACATCAATCTTGTGTACCTCACCGGCCAGCAAGTCACTGAGCGAGCAGAAATCGCAATCGGGATAATACTTCACGAAATCGTTGCCGCTGCCATAAGCCATCACGGCCAAAGATTTGTTGTCGTAGCCCACCATACCGCTCACCACTTCGTTGATGGTGCCGTCGCCGCCGCAAGCCACAAAACAGGTTGCTTCATCGGGATGGCTTTCGCAATACTCCTTGACGTAACGGGTGGCGTCCTCGGGACAGGTCGTGTGGAACAAGCTGTAATCGAAAGCAGGAAGGGCATCTATCTGTTCTTGCAGATGCTTTTGGATGTGATTTTTGTCTTCCCTTGCATTAATAACGAAACAATATTTCATAATTTCCTCCTTGTTAGTCTTTGTCTGCGGTCAAGGCCTTGAGCAAACCTTGGCAGGATTCGTTCACCTGCTGCCAAGTAAGGCGGAAATCGCGGGTGAACCAGGGGTCGGCAATCTCGCCGGGGTGGTCGGTGTACGAGAGCAGCAGATGCACCTTATGCTCGGGGTCATCGCCCACGAAACGCGGTAACAGGCTCAAGTTCAGTTGGTCCATGGCGAGAATGTAGTCGTAAGACGCATAATCGGCCGCCGTCATCTGGCGTGCAGTCTTGCCCTTGCAGCTGATGCCATGCTCAGCCAGCAGCTCGCGCACCGGCGGATACACGGGATTGCCGATTTCTTCATCGCTGATAGCGGCCGAATCTACCTGAAAATCGTTTTCCAGTCCGGCACGGCGCAACATATCCTTCATCACGAATTCGGCCATGGGGCTGCGGCAGATATTCCCGTAACAGACAAACAGTAGCTTTATCATCCTATACGTTATGCTTTATTATTCAAACACTTTCTACGCTTGCATCAAGTAAGCCTTGAAGTCGGCGAAATCCTTGCTCATGGGCAGCGACTTTTTCTCGCCCTGCATAAAGGCCTGCAACTTGGCGGGCACTTTCACTTCGCAGCCGATGATATCCTCGACCGTCTGCTTGAATTTGGCCGGATGAGCCGTTTCCAAGAAAATACCGCATTCGCCCGCTTGCAAGCCTTCGCTCAAGGCGCGATAGCCACAAGCACCGTGCGGGTCGAGCAAATAGCCTTCCTTTTGGAAGACGCTGCGCAGCGTGTCGGCAATCTGGGCATTGCTGTAAGTAGCCCCGCTCACATGCCGGCATACCGTGGCGTGCGAATGGCCGTAAAGGTCCAGCACACGTGCAAAGTTGCTGGGGTCGCCCACGTCCATAGCATTGGCGATAGTGGCCACCGAAGGCCTCGGGTGATACTGGCCCGTCTGCAAGTATTGGTAGAAAATGTCGTTGGCATTGTTGGCGGCGATAAAGCGCTTCACGGGCAGGCCCATCGCCTGAGCGAAAAATCCGGCCGTTATATTGCCGAAGTTACCCGAAGGCACGCAAAAAACAAGTTCCTTGTCGGCCAGACCCAAGCGCTTCCACTGGGCATAGGCATGGAAATAGTAGAAAGCCTGCGGCAGGAAACGGGCCACATTGATGGAATTGGCCGAGCTCAGGTTCATGTGCGCGTTGAGTTCTCCGTCCATAAAGGCCGACTTGACCAGTGCCTGACAGTCGTCGAAAGTACCGTCCACTTCCAAGGCAGTGATGTTGCGGCCCAGCGTGGTGAACTGCTTCTCCTGGATGGCGCTCACCAGACCTTTAGGATAAAGCACGAACACGCGGATGCCGTCCACGCCCAAGAAACCGTTGGCCACGGCACTGCCCGTATCGCCCGAAGTAGCCACCAGTACGTTCACCTGGCTCTGCCCCTGCCGGCGGATAAAGTAAGCCAGCAGACGGGCCATGAAACGCGCCCCCACATCCTTGAAAGCCAAGGTGGGACCGTGGAAAAGTTCCAGGCTGTAGATATGCTCGCTCACCTTCACGATGGGCGTGTCGAAACTCAAGGTATCGTAAACAATCTCCTTGAGCACATCTTCTTCTATATCCTCACCGAAAAAGGCCCGGGCCACTTCGAAAGCTATTTCCTGAAAACTCAAATCTTGGATATGTTCAAAAAACGCGGCAGGCAAAACCTTGATACGCTCGGGCATATACAAGCCCTTGTCGGGAGCCAAGCCCTTTACCACCGCCTCTTGCAGCGAGGCCAAAGGGGCTTTTTTATTGGTACTGTAATATTTCATATACGATGTTTGTCAATGGATTGTCAGCAGGAAAACAGACGTTGCATAAATTCTGGGCCCTGCAAGATGCCGTAAGAACCCGTCATCACGGCCAGTTCGTCGAAGCACTGCACCTTGTCGGGCACACTGCCCTTCGTACACGCACGGGCGGCCTGGTTGCGCCAGATAAGGAAAGGCACCGGCTGGGCCACGTGGGTTTTCAGACGACAATAGGTGGGATGGTCGGGCAAAACGGCGATGCTCACCGGCTCGTTCCACGACGTTACTTCCTTGAATATCGGTTCAATCAGGCGATGGTCGAGATACTCGATGGTTTTGAGCTTGAGGTCCACATCACCTTCATGGCTGGCCTCGTCCGAAGCCTCCACATGCACGAACACGAAGTCCTTGTCGCGAAGGGCCTCAATGGCGGCCTGGGCCTTGCCCTCGTAATTGGTGTCGTAAAGTCCCGTGGCACCCGGCACATCGATGCTTTCCAAACCGGCGTACACGCCTATGCCTTTGATAAGATCCACGGCCGAAATCACCGCCCCCGTTTTCATAGGATAGAGCTCGCTGAGCGGCGGCATGCTGGGACGATAGCCCGGCGACCAGGGCCAGATAGAGTTGGCCATATCCTTGCCCGCAGCCTTACGAGCCTGGTTGACGGGATGTTGCGGCAGAATTTCCTGCGAACGCAGTATCAAACGGTTGATGGCATCGGCAGTGGCTTGGGCCTGCGGTTCGAGTGCGCGCACCATCACTTGGGCACAGGGTGTTCCCGGCACATCGTGAGGAGGCGTACACTGCAAGTGCTTGTCGCCACCCTGCATCAGCAGCAGATGACGGTACGACACACCGGCTTCGAAGCGGATGCTCTCGCTGCCAAGTTCGCGGTTAAGGTAAGCTATCAGCCGGGCCGCTTCCTGCGAAGAAATATGCCCGGCCGAATGGTTTTTGATACAGCCGTTTTCCACGCAAATAAGGTTGCAGCGGGCAGCCATCCAGCCTTGGGGAATATCTACGCCCATACTGGCGGCTTCCAGCGAGCCACGGCCCTCGAACTGGGAACGGACATCGTAGCCCAAAAGAGTCATATTGGCAATCTCGCTGCCGGGAGCAAATCCTTCAGGCACCGTCACCAGACCGCCACAGCGGCCTTCGCGGGCCATAAAGTCCATCACGGGAGTATGGGCCGCCTGCAAAGGCGTCAAGCCATCGAGCGCCTCTATGGGTTCGTCGGCCATGCCATCTCCCAGCACTATCATGTATTTCATCTCTATCGGATATTGGCTATGGAAATGATATCACCGAACACACCGGCCGCCGTTACTCCGGCACCGGCACCGTAACCCTTGATAACCATCGGGTCGTCGAAATAGCGTTCGGTCTGGATTAGAATGATATTGTTGCTGCCCTTCAAATCGTAGCAAGGATGCGTCTGGTCCACTTCCTGCAAGCCCACCGAGCAGGCGCCACGGTCCATCTTGGCCACGAAGCGCCAGCGTTTGTGCTGCTTCTCCAATTCCTGACGGCGAGCCTCGAAATCGGCATCCAACTCGGGAATACGGCGCCAGAAATCGTCCAGCGAACCTTCGAAGAATTCATCGGGGATAAACAGGTTCTTCACCACATCTTCCTGCTCCACGCGATAACCGGCCTCACGCGCCAGAATCACCAGTTTGCGAATAACATCCGTGCCGCTCAGGTCGATACGCGGGTCTGGTTCGGAAAAGCGGGCCTCCTGGGCCATCTTGATGGTCTTGCTCAGCGGAATATCCCGGCTGATGGTGTTAAAGATAAAGTTGAGCGTACCCGAAAGTACGGCTTCCATCTTAAGGATGCGGTCGCCGCTGTAAATCAGGCTGTTCATCGTGTTGATGATGGGCAGACCCGCACCGACATTGGTCTCGAAAAGGTACTTGACACCTTTTTTGCGAGCCAATTCCTTCAGGCTGGCGTAGTTGTCGTAGGCCGACGAAGCAGCTATCTTGTTGGCTGCCACCACCGAAATATTGTGGGCCAGCATATCGTGATACAGTTCGGCAATCTTGGGGCTGGCCGTGCAGTCGACGAATACCGAATTGAAGATGTTCATTTTCAGCACTTCATCGCGCCAAACGCCGGGATTGTTCGCAATGCCCTTGGTATTGAGCAGTTCGCGGTAGTTGTCCAGGTCGATGCCATCGCGGTCGAAAAGCGCATGCTTCAGGTCAGCTATACCTACCACATTGATTTTCAGATTGTTCTCGGCCATCAATTTGGGACGTTGCTGTCTGATCTGGTCCAACAGGCTGCCTCCCACCGTGCCGATACCAGTCAGAAAAATATTCAACACCTGATATTCACTCAGAAAAAAGGAGTCGTGGATGACATTCAGGGTCTTGCGCAGTTGATAACGCTTTACCACGAAAGAAATATTCGTTTCGGAAGCACCCTGGGCGCAGGCCACCACGTTGATACCGTTGCGGCCCAAAGTGGAGAAAAGCTTGCCGGCAATACCGGGCGTACGCTTCATGCCTTCGCCTACAATAGCCACCGTTGCCAAATCTTTTTCGGCAAAGATGTCGTTGATTTCGCCGCAGGCAATCTCGTGAGCGAACTCTTCGCGCAGCACTCTGACGGTTTCGTCAGCATCCGCCTCGCGCACACCGATGGAAGTGGTATTCTCGGACGAAGCCTGCGAAACCATGAACACGCTGATGCCCGACTTGGCCAGCACCTTGAATATGCGGTAATTAACGCCGATAACGCCCA
>CAYRHC010000079.1:0-7205 GCA_964423935.1 uncultured Bacteroidales bacterium
AAAAACTTCAAAAACGAACCACGATGCAAATGAGATAAACCACTTGGAGACAAAAAAGCAATCGTTTGCAACAATTATTGGCAGATTACTAACTTTGCAAGGGTTTTAAAACATAAGCGACACAACTATGAAAACAGCATGGGAAAAGATGCAGGACGGCGAAATCTACAATGATTTCGACAGCGATTTGTTCAACCGCAGAGTAGAAGCCAAGAAGCTGTTCCGTGCCTATAACCACACGGCTGACGATGAAACAGAAAAACGCAACGATATTATGCGTAGGCTGTTCAAATCGGTAGGCCAGAACGTTTGGATAGAGCCGGACTTCCGTTGCGAGTTCGGCAAAAACATCACCATAGGCAACGATGTGTACATCAATTTCGGCTGCGTCATTTTGGACTGCGGACAAGTTTCCATAGGCGACAACACCCTAATAGGGCCCAATGTGGGACTATACTCGGGCAATCATACCATTGATGTCGAAGAGCGCATCCAAGGCGGCCTTATTCCCAAACCCATAAGCATCGGCCGACGGGTCTGGATTGGCGGCAATGTGAACGTGGTACCGGGTGTCAACATCGGCGACGACAGCATTATCGGGGCTGGAAGCGTGGTTACCCACGACATTCCTTCGGGAGTCATCGCGGCGGGCAATCCCTGCCGAGTACTGCGAGCCATCACCTCCAACGACAAAGTCGGGTACTTGTCGGGGATTTTGTAAATAGCGGCTTTTGCTGTAAATTGCGGGCTTGAAACAGGAAGCTTCAATGTTCGTCTCATGAAACGCAAGACCATTCTTATCAGCCTGATTATCGGCTGCATCTGCATAAGTTCCAACCTTAGCGCCCGCTCGCAAGAAGTGCAAGAAGTGCAAGAAGCGCAAGAAGCACAAAAAACCCCCGCCGACAAGATGGTGGACAAGCTGCTGGAACAAGTGCAAACCTATCCCGAGGAAAAAATCTACCTGCATACCGACAAGCCTTACTATTCGGCCGGCGACACCATCTGGTTCAAAGCCTACCTGGTACATGCCAGCCTGCACCAACCCATGCCCTACAGCCGATATGTCTACGTTGAGCTGATAAATGCGCAAAACCAAGTGGTGATTCGCGAAAAAGTGCGTCCACAAGACAATGTTTACTGCTGCCAAATGGCCCTGCATTCCCAGATTGTACCGGGAGCTTACAGCCTGCGTGCCTACACCAATTACATGCGCAACTTGTCAGAAGACTATTATTTCCGTAAAGAGATACAGATAGGTAACGCCATCCACAGCGAGGGTTATGCCAGCCAGGAGGCTATCTTGAGCACGCCTTATTATGAGGAGCCGGCCGAGGGAACCGAGGCCGGCACTGCCGACAGCAAGGCTTCTTACGATGTGCAGTTCTTTCCCGAAGGCGGTAACCTGATTGCGGGCAACCTGCAGTGCGTGGCTTTCAAGGCCGTAGACCAAGACGGCTGGGGCTGCGACGTTCATGGACGCATCGTCGATGCCGTGGGCTCGGAACTGACGCAATTCCAAAGTAGCCACCTGGGGATGGGCCGACTGGCTTTTATCGCCGAGAAGGGCAAACAATACACAGCCGTCTGCGAAAACCAATGGGGCGAAGAACTGCGCGTTCAGCTACCATTGTCAACAGACTCCACCTACAGCATACAGCTGCTGTACAACACCCAGCAACAGATTATTATCAGAGCCCTTACACCTATGGGAGCGCCGCTGGGCGAAGAGCTCTACCTGCTCGGTCATGTGCGCGGCGTGCCTTGCTTCAGTTTTACCTTAAGCCACACGCAAGACTTTGTCGTACTCTCCAAGACGGGTATTCCTGCGGGCGTCATGCAGATTCTGCTGATGAACCGGGCGGGCGAATGTCTGGCCGAGCGTCTGTGCTTTATCCGACAGCAAGAGCAACCGCAGCTAAGGATCAGCAGCGACAAGGCCGCCTACGGCAAACGCGAACGGGCGCATATCTTCCTGCAATGCCTCGATGAGCAGGGCCGCGGCCTACCCAATGCCGACCTCTCCGTTTCGGTAACTTCCGACAATTGCGTGGCCATCGATTCCAGCGAAATGTCCATAGAATCGTATCTCTTGCTTAGCTCCGACCTTCGCGGCTATATCGAAAAGCCCGGCCAGTATTTCTTAAGCTCAAACAAGCAGGCCGATGCTCAACTCGATTTACTGATGCTCACACAGGGCTGGCGTCGCTACGATATTCCCAAACTCTGCAGCGGTCAGCTGGATGTATTCAAAGACTACGAACTGGAAGTGGGTTCCTCCATCTGCGGACGATTGCAGACCTACCCCATCCGCCGGGCCATTCCCAATGCGCACATTTCCATCTTTAACGCCCAGCACAACTATTTCAATGCCGTCAACACCGACAATCGCGGCCGTTTCTGCTTCGACGGCTTCGAGTATGCCGACAGCACTTCATTCTTTGTACAGGCCGAGAAAAAGCAACAAGGCGTTATCATGGAACTGACGGTGGAGCAGCCCGAATTTCCGCAAGTGACACTAAGTCTGCCCTACAGCCGCAAAGATTTGAACAGCGATGAGCAGATGCAGCGCCTGCTGGCCCATAGCCGCGACCGTTACTATTTCGAGAACGGTACCATGACCATCAACCTGGACGAGATTGCCGTAACGGCCAAAAAGGCGGAAAACCTGCGGCGCGAACGCGGTGCCCTCTACTCCCAGGCAAGCTACACTTTCGAACCGCAAGACATCGAAGACATGGTAGGTGCAACGCTTATCGACATTTTGCTGCAAGCTCCGGGCATCACCTCCAACTCAACGGGCGATGGCGTGCTGCTGCGCAATGCCACCCCGCTGATTGTCATCAACAACGTACCCGGTCAGATGCAAGACTTGACCCTAATCCAGCCCATGGACGTAGAAATGATTGACATTCTCAAAGACCCCACCCAAACGGCCATGTATCAGGGCGGCGGCAACGGTGTCATCTGCATCTACCTCAAGCAGGGCAAACGCAACGAGGACAAGCCTTTGGGCAGTCATCAGAAAGTGGTGTCATATCTGGGTTACACTTCGCCCAAGGAGTTTTACCAGCCCATCTATTCGGTAGAGAAAAACCGCAGCAGTCAGTTGCCAGACTACCGTACTACCCTGTTTTGGCAAGCCGATTTGAAGAGTGATGCCGAAGGAAAAGCCGATTTCCGCTTCTATTTAGGAGACGACAAGAGTTCCTGCACCGTCTTGATAGAAGGCGTCGGTCCGCAGGGCGAAGTTCTGCATCAAATTTACAAAGTGGATTACGCAACTAAGTTCTAGACCTTGCTGCGATTTTAGACGTTGCTGCGGAGGTCTTTTCCCCACATCATCTTGCTGCGCAACGTATCTACGAAACTCTGATTCTGTCGGCGAAGGAGTAACAAGGGTTTGGGGGCCAGGCTTATGCGCAGGCGCACGTCCGAGGCGAGGCTGTGCGAGCGTCCGTCGAGCGAGGCCAGATAGTGTTTGCTGCGGCTCACCACCGAGAGTTCCACCACAGAATCGTCACTCAACACCACAGGTCGCATATTGAGCGTGTGCGGCGCAATGGGCGAAAGGATAATGCTGCGGTTGTCGGGCATCAGGATGGGGCCGCCAACGCTCAGTGAATAGGCGGTGGAACCGGTGGCAGTGGCCATAATAAGTCCGTCGGCCTGATAATCGTTCAGATATTCACCGTTCACGTAAGCGTGAATATGCAACATGGCGGCCACATCGCGCTTGCTCACAGCTATCTCGTTGAGAGCCAGCGGGTAGTCGAATTCGTATTGTTCGGAGGACAAGGCCAGACGCGCACGTTTCTCTATGCAATAGCGGCCCGCCAGCAAATCGTCGAGCAACTGGGGCAGGTCGTTGCCGTCGGAAGCCGACAGATAGCCCAGCCGGCCCGTGTTCACACCCACCAGAGGAATATCCTGGTTGCCCACGCGCTTGGCCGTATTAAGCAATGTGCCGTCGCCGCCCAGACTCAAGGCAAAATCGGCATCGATGGTATCGCCAACGATAAAATCGTCAACCTCAGGCATTTGCGGCAGTATTGTCTTGAGATAATCGTAGAAATCGGCATCGATGGAGATGGAAATACGCGCCTCGCGTAACAGACGGAAGAATTCAAGTAACTGGGGGACAAACGATTGTTGGGAATGTTTTCCGAAAATAGCAAGTTTCATACAGCCTGATGGAAATCTATTGGCATTAGCGCAGAAATAAAATCAAAAAGATGCTTAGAGATGTCTGATAAAACCATTAATTTTGTCGGCATTTCAGGCGCAAAATTGATAAAAATTTAGCAAATGACAAAGTTAAGTGTAAATGTCAATAAAATTGCATTACTCCGCAATGCCAGAGGAGGCAATCTGCCTAATCTGAGCCAAGTGGTAATGGATTGTGAAAGCTTTGGAGCTGAGGGCATTACCGTACACCCACGTCCCGATGAACGTCATATTCGCTATCAGGATGTCTGGGATTTGAGGCCGCTTATCACCACCGAATTCAATATCGAAGGCTATCCATCGCCCGAATTCATGAAATTGGTTCTGAGCGTGAAACCGCATCAGGTCACCTTGGTGCCCGACGCGCCCGATGCCATTACTTCCAATGCCGGCTGGGACACCCTTACCAATGCAGCTTTCCTGACCGACATCATCGATGCACTGCACGAAGCCGGCATACGCTCGTCCATCTTCATCGATACCAACGCCGATATGATTGAACAGGCCGCCAAACTGGGCACCGACCGTGTGGAGCTCTACACCGGTCCCTACGCCGAAAACTTCGAAAAACAAGGCGCAGCCGCGTTGAAACCTTTTGTCAAGGCTGCCGAAGTGGCCCGCAAATCAGGACTGAGCGTCAATGCCGGTCACGACCTCAACTTGTTCAATCTCAAGGCGTTTCACCAAGCCATTCCTTTTATCGAAGAGGTATCCATCGGTCACGCGCTGATAGCCGACGCCCTTTATCTTGGCTTGGAAAAGACCATCACCGCCTACAAAAAATGTCTGCTATAAACATCTACCGCAATTAAAATCATCGCTATGAATCCCTTACTGCTTATACAACAGGAAATCGACAATACCCTGCCCCAGTTGACCGATATCGCCCAACCCGTTGCAGAAGAGACGGTGCAGAAGCTCAGTTTCTTCGAGATGGCCGTCAAAGGCGGCTGGATTATGATTCCCATCGCATTGCTGCTTTGCGTTGCCATCTACCTTTTTATCGAACGTTGCCTGGCACTGCATCAGGCCGATAAGGAAGATCCCAACTTTATGAGCCGCATCAAGGACTACATTCATGGCAACAACATCGACTCGGCCCTCAAGCTCTGCCGTCAGACCAACACGCCTTCGGCCCGTATGGTAGAGAAAGGTATCTCGCGCATCGGTTATCCCTTGAGTGATGTACAGGTGGCCATCGAAAACATGGGCAACCTCGAAGTGGCACGTCTGGAAAAGGGGCTGCCTCTGCTGGCAGCTGTATCGGGCGGTGCTCCTATGTTGGGTTTCCTTGGTACGGTGCTGGGCATGGTTCAGGCCTTCTACGACATGGCTTCGGCAGGCAATAACGTGGATATCACGCTTTTGTCTTCGGGTATCTACACGGCTATGATTACCACCGTGGCAGGTCTGATAGTCGGCATTCTGGCCTATTTCGCCTACAACTATCTGGTTTCGCGCGTCAATAGTGTGGTCAACAAGATGGAAAGCCGCACCATGGAATTTCTAGACTTGCTGAACGAACCCGCCAACTGATTTTAGCTTAGCGATATGGCACTCAAAAGACAAACCAAAGCGGATGCAGCCTTCAGTATGTCGTCTATGACCGACATCATCTTTTTGTTGCTCATCTTCTTTATGATTACCTCGACGGTGGTGCATCCCAACGCCATCAAGATTCTGCTGCCACAAAGCAAGCAACAGACTTCGGCCAAACCGCTGACGCGCGTTCTCATCGATCAGGACTTAAACTATTATGTGGCCTTCGGCAACGATAAGGAACAGCCTATTGCCTTCGACGAAATAGAAGGCTTCCTGCAGTCGTGTATCGACAAGGAGCCCGAAATGTATGTGGCCCTTTATGCCGACGAGAACATTCCTTACCGCGAACTGGTGCGTGTTCTGAACATCTGCAACGAAAACCATTTCAAACTTGTACTGGCTACCCGCCCGGCCAAAGACTAAGCCGGAGGAAGTCGCAACATCCATCACTCAGACCTTGCGAGCATGAAACTTACCAAGAATGATATCATAGCAGGCGGCGGCACTTTGCTGGCGATGGCCTTGCTGTGCGTGTTTCTGCTTTGCTTCGGCATGAGCGCCAATACGCCGCTCAGCGAAGAAGGCTTGAGTGTCAATTTCGGCACGGTAGAGCTCTCACAAGGACTGTTCGAGCCCTACAGCCCGCAGCCACAACCCACGCCGCAGCCCGAACCGGTTCCTGCTGTCACAACGCCTCCCAGCCAGTCGGAGATTCCGGCCGAGCAAGAAATGATTACCCAAGACGAGGAGCCTTCGGTAGATTTGGAAGCCGAACGCAAGCGTCAAGAGCAGGAGCGTCAAGCCGAAGCCATCAAGAGTCAGGTAGCCAACGCTTTCGGCTCGCAAAGAGGCAGTGAAAGCCAAAATCAAGGCTTCAGCGACCAAGGTTCAGGCAACCAGGGCCAGGCTCAAGGAAATCCCGAATCGTTCAATGCCAGCGGTGCCGGCAACGGCTACGGCGATTTCTCGCTCGACGGGCGCTCGCATATCGGTTCCCTGCCCCGCCCCAGCTTCAACATCGAGGCGGAAGGTGTGGTGATGGTACGTATTCTGGTAGACAGCGAAGGCAAGGTCATCAACGCTTCCATCGATTTGGAAGGTACCGACACCGACAACATTGCCCTGCGCAACGCCGCCTTGACAGCCGCCAAGCAAGCACGCTTCAATGCCATCATCAGCAAGACCAACCAAAGCGGCAGCATCACCTACCGTTTCCGTTTGAAATAACCCCCAAACACATACACTATGGTACTCGTATTTTTAGCTACGGGCTTCGAAGAAGTGGAAGCCATCACCAGCATCGACATTTTGCGTAGAGGCGGCCTGGAGGTAAAGACCGTGTCCATACAGGACGGGCTTTGTGTGCTTGGCGCACACGGCATTGCCGTTACCGCCGACCTCAGCTTCGAAGAGATACCGCTTGAGGCCCAAGCCCT
>CAYRHC010000080.1:0-1577 GCA_964423935.1 uncultured Bacteroidales bacterium
TGGTGCATTTTTCAGATGAATAGCAAGGAAATACGTATCGTTTATATGGGTACGCCCGATTTTGCGGTGGCCCCTTTGAAGGCTTTGGTGGAAGCCCGTTATAACGTGGTGGCCGTCGTGACCATGCCCGATAAGGCTATCGGCCGCGGCCTTAAAATTCAATCATCGCCGGTAAAACAGTATGCCTTGTCGGTGGGCCTGCCTGTGTTGCAGCCCGAAAAACTCAAGGATGAAGCCTTTTTGACGCAGCTCCGTTCGTATCGTGCTGATTTGCAGATTGTTGTGGCTTTCAGAATGCTGCCCGAAGTGGTGTGGAACATGCCGCCAATGGGAAGCATTAACCTGCACGCATCGCTCCTGCCGCAGTACCGTGGCGCTGCGCCCATCCATTGGGCGGTGATTAACGGAGATTCGGAGACGGGTGTCAGCACCTTTCTGCTTAAGCACGAGATAGATACCGGCAACATCATCTTGCAGGAGCGCATCGCCATTGCCGACGACGAAGACACCGGCTCGGTGCACGACCGTCTGATGGTTTTGGGAGCTGCCCTGGTACCCAAAACGGTCGATTTGATGGCCGGTGGCGATTATCCCACTTTGCCCCAGACAGAACTGGCGGCCGGCGAGATTTTGCGTCCGGCGCCCAAGCTTTTCAAGGACAATACCTGCATTGACTGGACGCGTCCGGCCCGCAGCATTTACAATATGGTGCGCGGTTTGCATCCCTTCCCATCGGCTTGGTGTGCCCTGAGTATCGACGGACAGGAAACCACGATGAAAGTCCACCGTGTGCGCGCCGAGGAATGTGCGCCTCACGAGGTTTGCGGCACCGTCCTCACCGATGCGAAAAAATACCTCAAGGTAGCCGTTGCCGATGGTTATGTCTATCTGGATAATATTCAGCTGGCCGGTAAGAAAGCTATGTCGGCAGTGGACTGGCTACGCGGCTTCCATCATTGTCCTGAAATCACTTTGCGCAAATGAACGCAGGGAGGAATCTCCTCCTCGTAATGCGTCACATAGATAAGGCTGGTATCGGCTTGACGGCAGTATTGCTCGATAAGTTGCAATGCCAGTTTCTTTTTGCCCGCATCCAGGCCATGCAGCGGCTCGTCCAAAATGACCACGGGCGGCTGTTTGACGAAGACACGCACCAGCAGTATCAGGCGTTGTTCGCCGTAGGAACATTGCAGGAAGGGCCTGTCGGCCAGATGAGCGGCTCCGAAACATTCCATCAGGGAACGTGCGCTTTGCAGCTGCGCTTCGTCCGGCTGGCGGTAGAGTCCGATGGTATCGAAAAAGCCTGAGGCCACCACTTTCAGACAGCTGATATCCTGACGGTAATAATGGTGCATTTCCGGCGACAGATAACCGATTTTCGCTTTGATAGACCAGATGCTTTCGCCGCTGCCGCGCTGGCGGTCGAAAAGCTGGATGTCGTTGGCATAGGCTTGGGGATTGTCGGCGCAGACCATACTTAAGAGCGAAGACTTGCCACTGCCGTTCTTGCCCAGCAAGGCCCATTTCTCGCCCCGCCGCACTTCCCAGTCGATGTCCTTGAGAATCTGTTTTTGGTA
>CAYRHC010000080.1:1587-7042 GCA_964423935.1 uncultured Bacteroidales bacterium
ATGGCCGGCCATGCGCCCGCCTGCAACGGGGTCGAGTTCGCGGGCCAGCTCGGGAAACAAGCGGTACTGCAGGGCAATGTCCTGCAAGAACGCATCGCGCGAAACGGGCTCCAGGCAGCACTTGTCAACGATGGGCAACACGCGGTCGATAAAGGGCGGAATGTCGTGCGGGTTGCAAAGTACCAGCATCACCTGCAGGCCTTTTTCGCTGATAAGCTGCTGCAGAATCTGGTTGAGAATCTCGCGTGCGGCGGCATCCAGCCCGATGTAGGGATTGTCTATGATGAGCAGTTGTGGCTGGGCAAGCAGGGCCTCGGTCACTTGCAACTTGCGCATCTCTCCGCTCGACAGATAAATGAGCCGTTTCTCCAGCAGGCGTTCAATTTGGAAACTGCCGAAAAGCTCGCGGGCGCGTTCGGCTTTGTCTTGGCCCAGTAATTCGCTTACCAGAGGGGATTCCTCGTTTTCGGTGGCATTCCAGCGTTTTTGGTAATATTGGTCGAAGCCGGCCGAAAGCTGCATGATATCCTTGAAGGCAATATATTGGACGGCTTTCCAAGACAGCTTTTCGCCATTGAGGTCATTGCTGAGCAGCACTTGTCCTCCCTTCAAGGCTACCTTGCCCAGCAGATAGTTGACAAGCAACGTCTTGCCGCTGCCGTTGGAGCCGATAAGGGCTATTTGTTCATTGGGTTTGAAGTGTAGGTCGCTTTGGAATTGCAATTGGTATTGGGGAAAACGGCTTTGTGGATGGTTTATCGAGATGTATGGCATGGGTCTATGATGATATGGTGCGGAGCAATGGCCAGCAGGGGCGCATCGTCGCTGTGGTCGGTGATAACCAATTCCAGCTGGGCGTTGTGGCGTGCCAGACATTGCAGGCAGTGTTGTTTTTTTGTTTCACCCCGGTTTTCGCTCCAAAGGGCATAGGGCTTTTGGCTATTGGGGGTGGCGCAATAGCTGTCGAAGTCTAATAGTTCTGCCAGCGGCTTGATGTAGAAATCGCAAGCGGCAGTGGCCAGACAAAGATGGTAGCCCATATCGCGGTAGAGTTTGCATTCTTCCCATACTTCCTCGTTGAGGCCTTTGCGCAGATGCAGCAGGAAGCTTTGGGCATCATAGCGTTTTTCGAGCAGGGGCTGGATTTGGTATTTGAGTCTGGCATGGCTGATAAGGCGCAATTTGCGCAAGACTACCCATAGGCAGATGCGTCCGTAGGAGACAACCTTCCCTTTTCGGCGTAGCCTTTTTAGGGTCAGCAAGACGCAATCTTCGAAAGAATTGCCCCGGAACAATGTTCCGTCAAAATCCACTACGACAGCTTTCATGAGCGAGGTTTTTTGTTGTCGTTAGACCATGGAAAGCGCAGCAGAACGCCGTGAAACAGGCAACAGTCGGGTTGCAGCAGCGGATGGCCTTGGGTTTGGGTCAGGGCGAGGTAGAGCACTTGATGGCTTTGCGGATAGCTTTGCAACTTTTGCTGGATGGAGGCAAGCGTCTTGCCCGAATCGACGGCATCGTCTACTACCCAAATGCGTTGCGGGCCGCTTTGCAGAAGCACTTGACTGTCAGGGTCGAACTGTATTTGGTTTGGGTCGGTCAAGCGAGTGGGACGGCACTTTAGGCGACAGGTCAGCAGGCGGGATTCCGCGATGCGCAGTGCGTTGCACAGCCATGGTGGCAGTTTCTTCAGTAGCTTGGAACTGCGGCTTCGCACTTGGTTGCCGCTGCGTTGCAGAAGGGTTGCGCCAAAGTGCGGGGGGCGCGCCGCAGCGGAAGCTGCGGCGGCGTCCGACCGGACGCCGGCCGAGCCGAGCTCGGCCGCGCGCCCCTCCACCCAGCCGCGCATAGCCTCCATGACGTAATAGCCACCCCTGCGAACCCCGATGACCAAATCGGGTTGCAGGCGGTCCCAGGCAAGCTTGGCCAGCGACTGGCAAGCCTCGTCGAAATCCTTACCGATAAGATTCTCTACCCGCATAAAGCTTGAAAAACCGGTTGATGCTGTAAATGCAGCGCAAAACACCGGGGCCGCCATACGACAGTAGCGCCATCAGACGGGTTACAGCCCTGGCTTTGGCATCGCGATACACCTCGTGCCGATGTTCTTTGATGAGTGCAAAAATATCCTTTTCGTAGACAGAATGACGCGGTGTCTTGAACAAAATATGGAAACACATCGACAAAAGCCGGCAAGCGGCCGCCGTTCCCAGTTCCGGGGCCCGACAACAGACATCCTCGTAAAGACTTCGCGCCATAACGATGGCATCCATTTTTTTGTCGTCAAAAGGCCGGCTGCTGAGGCTGTCTGCTCGATAAACGTAATAATAGACGGGTTCGGCGCAGTAAACAACCGTCCGAGCTTGCAGATAATATTTGTAAGTGTTGCCCAAATCTTCGTAGCAACGGTGTTCGGGAAAAGGACAGGCTTTCACAATGTCGCTACGGTACAGTCTGCCGCAGGGCGAAGCCTCCAGCCCTCGCTGATAAAACAGGTCTTCGGCCGCTTGTCGTCCGCTATGGACTCCCGAGTGCAAAGACGCTGCCAGACGTTTGCGTTTTCCGTCCGATGAGACGTAATAAAAATTACCGATGGCCATATCGGCATTTTGAGCCGTCAGCCGCCGGTAAAGTAAGGCAATCATATTACTGGCCACGTAGTCGTCTGCATCGACAAAGCTGATGTAGGCACCTTGCGCCGCGGCCACCCCGGCATTACGAGCCATCGATGGTCCGCCGTTGGCCTGGTGCATTACCTTGATGCGCGGGTCTTTTCGGGCCCATGCATCGCAAATGTCGCCGCTGCCATCGCTGCTGCCATCGTCTACAAGAATAATTTCAAGATTTGTATATTCTTGTAAATGAACGCTTTGCAGACAGCGCTCAAGAAAGGGTGCGACATTGAATACCGGAATGATGATGGATATCAGCTCGTTCATAACGAGTGCAAAATTAATATTTTTTGAGGGAAATCTATTTGAAATAAACCCGAAGTACCCTAATTTTGCGGCCCATATTTTAATCAATAAATCTATGGTACAAGGTAATGTTCGTCCTGCTGATATGGCGCGTATCAATACGCCCGAATTGGCTTCAAAGTTCATTGATGAAAAAGTGGCTGAGCTCCGCGCTCAGATTGGTGACAAAAAAGTGTTGCTGGCACTTTCGGGTGGTGTAGACTCCTCTGTGTTGGCCGCTTTAATCATTAAGGCTGTTGGCAATCAGTTGGTTGCCGTGCATGTAAATCACGGTTTGTTGCGCAAAGGCGAACCCGAACAAGTTATCGAGGTTTTCCGCAACCAGATGAAGGCTAATTTGGTCTATGTCGATGCAGTTGACCGTTTCCTCGACAAGTTGGCTGGCGTTGCAGAACCCGAACAGAAACGTAAGGTAATCGGTGCCGAGTTTATCCGCGTTTTCGAAGAAGAAGCCCGCAAACTCGACGGTATCGAATTCCTTGCCCAAGGTACCATTTATCCCGATATTCTCGAATCGGGTCCTGTTAAGGCTCACCACAATGTAGGCGGTCTGCCCGCAGATCTCAAGTTCGAGCTCGTTGAACCGCTTAAGTTCCTCTTCAAGGACGAAGTAAGATGCGTAGGTACTGCTCTGGGTCTTCCCGCCAGCATGGTTTATCGTCAGCCCTTCCCCGGCCCCGGTCTGGGTGTTCGTTGTCTGGGTGCCATTACCCGCGACCGTCTGCAGGCTGTACGCGAATCTGACGCTATCCTGCGCGAAGAATTTGCCAAGGCCGGTCTGCAAGGCAAGGTTTGGCAGTACTTCACCCTTATCCCCGACTTTAAGTCGACGGGTGTCAAGGACGGCAAGCGCGCTTACGAATGGCCTGTAGTTATCCGTGCCGTCAATACCGTTGATGCCATGGCCGCTACCATAGAAGAAGTGCCTTATTCGCTCCTGAACCTCATTACCAAACGTATCATTACCGAAGTTGCCGGAGTTAACCGCGTCGTTTACGACCTTACACCCAAGCCAACCGGTACCATCGAATGGGAATAATCTTGTAGGATATATTAACGGGAGCCTTGCCGCGCGCAGCGCGGCAAGGCTTTTTCGCTTGAAACAACCCTTTTTTCCGCGCAGCAGTATGATAAAAAGATTTACGCTATTTCTAGCCTGCCTTCTGTCCTTGTCGACGGCGAATGCCGACCTGTCCGACTACGACTTGAATGCTCCCATGGGCTGGGCTACCTGTGCGAGTATGACCACCGCCGGCGACTATCAGATAACGGGCGGCGGCAACGGCAAGAGCATCACCCTTTATGCCAGCGGCGACGACGACCTGAGTCAAATCAAGACGGCCATCGCCAACTACGACATCATCATCTTCGATGGCTCAAAAGGCGATTTTATTATGTCTAAATCGTTGGAAATCAAGACATCTAACCGTAGTCTTATCGGCGTCAACCAGGCACGTCTCTGTACCGAGTTCTACGTTACCGACGAGATTACCAAACTGATGGACGACAATAACGTCAAGAGCTTGTCCACCTCGGGCAGCGGCTTTAAGCTAAGTAATGGTACTTCCGTAGCGGAACAGCGCGAGGCAACGGTGCGCCAGCTGCTTATCGACTATACGGGCGACAGTAGCGAGGCTTACCGCTCATCGGGCATCTTCACCATCAAGGGCTGCAGCAATATCATCGTGCGCAACATCGACTTTGCCGGTCCCGGTTCTATCGATGTTGGCGGCAGCGATTTGCTTTCCATTTTGAGTAGCGCACATCATATCTGGGTAGACCACTGCCAATTCACCGATGGTATGGACGGCAACTTCGACATTACCACCAAAGCCGACTTCGTCACCGTCAGCTGGTGTGTGTTCAAGTACACCAAGCGCTCCTACGACCATCAGAACACCAACCTTATCGGCGGTAGCGACACGGCCAGCAAGCAGGGCGAAGACAATCTGAACGTTACCTTTGCCAATAACATGTGGGGCGAGATGTGCAATGCGCGTATGCCCATGGCCCGTTTCGGCACCATCCATCTGCTGAACAACTATTACAATTGCGCCGGCAACGGCTCTGCCGCCATGAACCCAAGAAAGAACTCGGAATTTCTCATTGAAGGGAACTATTTCGAAAAAGGTGTCACGAAGATCTTCTCGCAGTCGAGTGCCAAGGCCTATGTCTTCAAGGACAACCACTACACGGAATCCTTCAGCCAGCCCGCCGACAAAGGTAGCGTGACGCTGCCATACGAGTATACGGCCTATGCGGCAGCACTGGTGCCCGAAGTGGTGGCTTCCACGCTGAACGGTGCCGGCCCTACCTTGATCGACCCGCTGACCATCGGTCGCCAGACCTCTTTGGAGACCGTCAGCAAGGCTGCTTACAGCTTTACCGACGGTGTTTTCCGTACAGCAGGCAAAATTTATCTCTACGATTTATGTGGAAAATGTCTGCAAATCTCAGAAAACGAGATGGATATGTCT
>CAYRHC010000081.1:0-7038 GCA_964423935.1 uncultured Bacteroidales bacterium
TATCATCTTATCGACATCTGTCCCGCCGGCAGTAAATACAATGTCTACGAGTTCCAACGCGACTTTGTGCAGGCTTTCCGCGACATCCGCGCACGCGGTCGTATGCCCATACTTTGTGGTGGCACCGGTTTGTACATCGAAGCGGTGCTGAAGGCTTATCCGCTGGTAAACGTGCCGGTGAACGAGGCGCTGCGCGCGCGCTTGCAGGACAAGACCCTGAGCCAGCTCAGCGATATTTTGGCAGACTACAAACGCGCCGCCGGCCTGCACATGCACAACCAGACCGACATGGACACCGTCAAGCGCGCGCTACGCGCCATCGAGATAGAAGACTACTATGCCGCTCACGCCGACGAGATACGCAAAGGGGTGGAGGAATTTCCCCATATCAAGCCTTATGTGGTGGGTCTTGAAGTTGACCGCGAACAACGCCGCGAGCGCATCTCACGCCGCCTGCGCGCCCGTCTGGCCGAAGGCATGATCGACGAGGTGCAGGCCTTGCTCGACAGCGGCATCAAGGCGGAAGACCTTATCTATTACGGGCTGGAATACAAGTACATCACCCTATATCTGACCGGACAGCTGAGCTATGAGCAGATGTTGCACGATTTGGAAATCGCCATCCATCAGTTTGCCAAACGTCAAATGACCTGGTTTCGCGGTATGCAGCAGCGTCGCGGTATTGATATTCATTGGATAAATCCCGCTTTATGAAAGTGATACTCTTGCAAGTGGGTAAAACGACCGACCCTTACGCCATCAAGGCTATCGAGGAATACAGCGCCCGTCTGGGACATTACGTCAATTTCCAGATAGAGAGCATTCCCGATTTGAAATCGACCAAAAACTTGAGCGAAGCGCAAATTAAAGCACGCGAGGCTGAACAGATATTGGCTTGGGACAAACCCGACAACCGCTTGGTGCTGCTCGATGAAAGGGGCTTGGAACAGACTTCCATGCAGTTCGCTCAGTGGATGCAGAAGAAAATGAACACCGGCCTGCGGCAGTTGGTATTTGTCATTGGCGGGCCTTACGGTTTTGACCAGACGGTGTACGCGGCGGTGAAGGATCGCATATCGCTCTCGAAAATGACTTTTTCCCACCAGATGGTGCGGGTTTTCTTTGTGGAACAACTCTACCGCGCCATGACCATCCTCAACGGCGAGCCTTATCATCACGAGTAGGCGGGCCTTCTTTTCCGCTACCGGCAGTCTTCTTCTGCATAAAGGCTGGATATTCATCCAATATGCAAAAAAAACTCAAATAATATTTGCTCGGCCCATATTTAAACTATATTTTTGCGCCCGAAATAAAATGCAAGTATGAATACCCTAGTCATTTTGGTGAATGTCGTGATTCTTTTGGTCGTGGTGGCGAGAAGATAAGGAAAGGCTTTTGCTTAAAATGACATATTCAAAATAAACTGACAAGCCTTTCCATTGCAGGAGAGGCTTTTTTTATTCAGAAAAAATGAAAATCCAACTTCGCAGCGATGACTGCACCCAAGGAAGAAGAATGGCCGGCGCCCGCGCCCTCTGGGCTGCCAATGGCATGAAAAAAGAACAGATTGGCAAACCCATTATTGCCATCGTCAACAGCTTTACGCAATTTGTACCCGGTCATGTGCATCTGCACGAAATAGGTCAGGAAGTGAAGGCCGAAATTGAACGTCTGGGTTGCTTTGCAGCCGAATTCGATACCATCGCCATAGACGACGGCATTGCCATGGGTCATGACGGCATGCTCTACTCTTTGCCCAGCCGTGACATCATTGCCGATAGCGTGGAATATATGGTGAACGCCCACAAGGCCGATGCCATGGTCTGCATCAGCAACTGCGACAAAATCACCCCGGGCATGCTTATGGCCGCCATGCGACTGAACATCCCCACCGTTTTCGTTTCGGGCGGCCCCATGGAATCCGGCCATCTGGACGGCAAGCAAATAGACCTTATCGATGCCATGGTGAAGTCTGCCGATGCATCCGTCAACGACGAAGACGTGGCCAAGATCGAAGCCAACGCCTGTCCGGGCTGCGGCTGCTGTAGCGGTATGTTTACGGCCAACTCCATGAACTGCCTCAACGAGGCGCTGGGCATGGCTTTGCCCGGCAACGGCACCATCATGGCTACGCACGCGCTGCGCCGGGAGCTTTTCTTGAAGGCGGCCCGCCAGATTGTGAAGAATGCCTTTGCTTACTACCGCGATGGCGATACATCGGTGCTGCCGCGTTCCATCGCTACTCGCGGCGCTTTCCTGAATGCCATGACGCTGGACATCGCCATGGGCGGTTCCACCAATACGGTGCTGCATCTGCTGGCCATCGCCCAGGAAGCCGAAGTGCAGTTCAGCATGGACGATATCGATGTTTTGTCGCGCAAAGTTCCCTGTCTGTGCAAGGTAGCTCCCAACACGGCCCTTTATCACGTGCAGGACGTTAACCGCGCCGGTGGCATTCTTTCCATACTCTACGAACTATCTAAGGCCGGTCTGCTCGACACCAGCGTGGGCCGTGTGGACGGTATGAGCCTGCAGGCCGCTATCGATGCCTACGCCTTGACTTCGCCCACTTGCTGTCCGGAGGCTAAAAAGATATACAGTGCCGCTCCCGCCGGCCGTTTCAGCAATGTGCTGGCTTCGCAGGAAACTTATTATGACAGCTTGGATACCGATAGGGCAACGGGCTGTATCCGCGACATGGCTCATGCCTATACCAAGGACGGTGGTCTGGCGGTACTCAAAGGCAATATCGCCCTCGACGGTTGCGTAGTGAAGACGGCCGGTGTAGACAGTTCCATCTGGCGTTTCCAAGGTCCGGCTAAAGTTTTCCATTCTCAGGAAGACGCTTGCGAAGGTATCCTCTCGGACAAGGTTCAAGCCGGCGACGTGGTACTGATTGTTTACGAAGGCCCCAAAGGTGGCCCGGGCATGCAGGAAATGCTGTATCCGACTTCCTACATCAAATCGCGTCACTTGGGCAAGCAATGTGCGCTGGTTACCGACGGACGTTTTTCGGGCGGCACTTCGGGCCTGTCCATTGGGCATGTGTCGCCGGAGGCGGCAGCCGGAGGCGACATCGCGCTGGTACGCGACGGTGACATTATCGAGATTGATATTCCCGCCCGCCTTATCCAAGTGCAGCTGAGCACCTCTGAACTCGACCGTCGTCGTGCCGAAGAACAGGCTAAGGGCAAAATGGCCTATCAACCCCAGCGTAACCGTAGCGTATCCAAGGCTCTGCGTGCCTACGCTCAGGCTGTCAGCTCGGCCGACAAGGGTGCCGTTCGCATCATCTAATCCAACACCGCATGAAAATTAATGGAGCAGAAGCGCTGATGCGCTGTTTTAAAGAGGAAAATGTCGATACGATATTCGGCTATCCCGGAGGCTTTATCGTCCCCGCTTTCGATGCCTTGTATTCTCATCAGGATATTTTCCGCTACATACTTGCCCGTCACGAGCAGGGTGCCGTACATGCAGCCCAGGGCTATGCCCGTGTTACCGGTAAACCCGGTGTGGTGATGGTTACTTCGGGTCCTGCGGCCACCAATGTGGTGACGGGCGCCGCCGATGCCATGATGGACAGTACGCCTATGGTCATTGTTACCGGCCAGTCTACCGTGGCCCAGCTGGGCACCGACAGCTTCCAGGAAACCGATGTGATAGGAATTACCCAACCTGTTACCAAATGGAGTTACCAGATACGCCGTGCCCAGGATAT
This sequence comes from uncultured Bacteroidales bacterium, assembly GCA_964423935.1. Lineage (GTDB taxonomy): Bacteria > Bacteroidota > Bacteroidia > Bacteroidales > UBA1402 > UBA1757. Next base: position 3,722 of record CAYRHC010000081.1, read on the forward strand.
CCCCTGGGCCGTTGCCCGGGCCTTCTACATTGCCCGTGTGGGCCGTCCCGGTCCGGTGGTGCTGGACTTCTCCAAGGATGCGCAGGTGGAAATGCTCGATTTTCAATACGAACCCTGTGATTTCATCCGCAGCTATCAGCCCTATCCCCAGCCCAAGACGGAAGCCTTGCAAAAGGCGGCCGAACTTATCAACCAGGCCCGGCGACCTCTGGCCGTTGTAGGTCAGGGGGTACTGATAGGCAAGGCTGTGCCGGAGCTTTACGCTTTCCTCGAAAAGGCTGATATTCCCGCCGCTTCCACCTTGATGGGTCTTTCCATTATGGACGACGACTATCCGTTGAATATGGGTATGGTGGGCATGCACGGCAATGTGGCTCCCAACCGGCAGACCAACAACTGCGATGTGCTTATTGCCATCGGTATGCGCTTCTCCGACCGCGTTACCGGCGAACTGGATGCCTATGCGCCCCAGGCCAAGGTGATTCATCTGGATATCGATCCTTCCGAAATAGACAAGAACGTCAAGACCGATGTGGCCGTGGTGGCCGATGTCAAAGAGTCGCTGCCCGCCCTGACGGCGCTGATAAAGCCCGCCAGTCACAAGGCGTGGATTGCGTCTTTCGAACCCTACCGTCAGCAGGAATATACGCAGGTGATTGAAAAAGACCTTCATCCCAAGCAAGATGCGCTTACTATGGCCGAGGTGGTGAAATGTGTTTCCGACATGGCAGGTGCCGAATCGACCTTGGTAGCCGATGTTGGTCAGAACCAGATGTTTTCGGCGCGCTATTTCAGTGCCTCGCCCCACAGACTGTTCATCGCTTCGGGCGGACTGGGCACCATGGGCTTCGGCCTTCCGGCTGCCATAGGGGCCGCTCTGGGTCGTCCGCAGGCGGAAACTTATATGATTTGCGGCGATGGTGGCATACAGATGACCATACAGGAATTGGGTACCATCATGCAGTATCAAACTCCCGTCAAGATTGTTATCCTCAACAACGGCTATCTCGGTATGGTGCGCCAATGGCAGGAACTCTTCTGGCAGGAACGGTATTCTTCCACGCCTATGCTGAATCCAGATTTCGTCACCATCGCCAAGGCCTATGGCATCAAAGGTGCTATGGTAGACAAACGCGAGCATCTGGAAGCTGCCGTAGAAACCATGCGCAAGCACAAGGGAGCCTATCTGCTCGAAGTTAGGGTAGAGGCGCTGGGCTTGGTGTATCCGATGATCCCATCGGGCAGCCCCATTACCAATATCATCATGTCTAAGAACCAACAATAATATGACGAGCGAGAAAAAACTGTATACCGTAACGGTATATTCCGAAAACCAAGTCGGATTGCTGAACCAGGTAACCATCGTCTTTACCCGTCGTCAGGTGAACATCGAAAGCCTTACCGTGTCGCGCTCGGCCATTCCCGGCATACACAAGTTCACCATCACGGCCGAAACCGACGAGGACACCATCTCCAAGGTGGTGCGCCAGATTGAACGCCGCATCGATGTGCTCAAGGCCTTCTACTATACCGACGACGAGATTATCTTCCAGGAAGTGGCTCTCTACAAAGTGCCGACGGCCAACCTCTTGGACAACAACGATATAGAAAATATGGTGCGCCATTACAATGCCCGCATCCTGCAAGTTACCCGCGACTATTCCGTTATCGAACAGACGGGCCATACCGAAGAAATCGGCGCTCTCTACGACGAACTGAAGCCCTGCGATATCTTGCAGTTTGTGCGCTCGGGCCGCATCGCCATCACCAAATCCACTCAGGAAAGGGTTAGCGCCTTCCTAAGTGAAGTGGAGTCGCTCCGCAAATCGAAACAGAACAAATAAATTCCATTCTTAAATTGAAAATAACATGGCAACAATGAACTTTGGCGGTGTAGAAGAAACCGTCATCACACGTGAAGAATTTCCTTTGGAAAAAGCATTGGATGTATTGAAGGACGAAACCATCGCCGTTATCGGATATGGCGTACAAGGCCCCGGCCAGTCGCTTAACCTGCGCGACAACGGTTTTAACGTCATCGTTGGCCAGCGCGAAGGCAAAACCTACCAAAAAGCCGTAGCCGACGGTTGGGTTCCCGGCGAAACGCTGTTCTCTATCGAAGAAGCCTGCCAGAAGGGCAGCATTATCATGTGCCTGCTGTCGGATGCAGCCGTGATGAGCGTATGGCCCAAGATGAAGCCTTATCTCACTCCCGGCAAAGCACTGTATTTCTCACACGGTTTCGCTATCACCTGGAACGACCGCACGGGCGTGGTACCCCCTGCCGATATCGATGTTATTATGGTGGCCCCCAAGGGCTCGGGCACTTCGCTCCGCACCATGTTCCTCGAAGGCCGTGGTCTGAACTCATCATATGCCATTTATCAAGATGCAACGGGCAAGGCTTTGGAAAAAACGCTGGCGCTGGGCATCGGTATCGGTTCGGGCTATATGTTCGAAACTACTTTCCAGCGTGAGGCCACTTCCGACTTGACGGGCGAACGCGGCTCTCTGATGGGTGCTATCCAAGGTCTGCTGTTGGCTCAGTACGAAGTGCTGCGCGAAAACGGTCACTCTCCTTCGGAAGCTTTCAACGAAACGGTAGAAGAGCTTACCCAGTCGCTTATGCCGCTGTTTGCCAAGAACGGTATGGACTGGATGTACGCCAATTGCTCTACCACTGCCCAGCGTGGCGCTCTCGACTGGATGGGCCCCTTCCACGATGCCATCAAGCCCGTGGTTGAAAAGCTTTATGCCAGCGTTAAGTGCGGCCATGAAGCCCAGATTTCCATCGACAGCAACTCCAAGCCCGATTATCGTCAAGGTTTGGATGCCGAGCTGAAGGCTTTGCGCGAAAGCGAAATGTGGCAGACGGGCGCTGTGGTGCGCAAGCTCCGTCCCGAGAACAACTGATGTTCGCGTGCCTGAACGATTGCGGCCCCGCTTCGTCCCGAAGCGGGGCCGCTTTTTTTCTTGCATTTTCCGATTTGTGCGTATCTTTACGGGTTGTTTTTCACATCTCACGAAAGAACCTCAAACAAGACCTACGATGAAAAGAATAATCAGCTTGCTCTGTGGCCTGGCCCTTTGTGTATCAGCCCTGAGTGCCAAAGACGTGGACGATCCCAACCACCTGCAACTGCACGCCAAAGTGAACGAGGCCTTCTATAAGGCTTTTGTCTATCCCGAAATAAAAGACCCTAACAGCACGGAGTCCAAAATCGACAAGGCCCTCGACAAGGTATTGAATTATCCCTCCGACGACAGTCTGCGCTACGAAGGCCGGATAGTGTTGCGTTTCAGCGTGTATCAACTGG
>CAYRHC010000082.1:0-7005 GCA_964423935.1 uncultured Bacteroidales bacterium
AATATCAGATTTGCTTATCGGTCTTACCGTGGTGGCCTTCGGCACCTCCGCTCCCGAGTTGGTGGTAAACATCGTGGCCTCTGTGGAAGGAAACAACGAATTGGCCATGACCAATATCTTGGGCAGCAACACCATCAATGTGTTTATCATTCTGGGCTTGTCGGCGGCCATTTATCCCATCTATTGTCAGCGCAGTCTGCGGCATTTCGAGATACCCTTGGCCACTTTGGGAGGCCTGCTGGTGTTACTGTTGGGTACCGACTTCTTTGTGCCTTCCGCACCGAGAGTGCTTTCGCGCTGGGACGCCGCCGTCATGCTGATAATTTTCGCTCTCTTTATGTATCAGACCATTAAGACCGGCATCAAGGCTGGTGGCGATGAAGCCGAAGAAGTGAAAGTAAAATCCTGGGGTTTGTCTCTGCTGATGATAACGGGCGGTTTGGTTATGCTGGTGGTAGGTGGCGACATCATCGTGAAGTCGGCTACGGCCATCGCCCGCAGCTGGGGCGTAAGCGATGCTATTATCGGCGTAACGGTGGTGGCTTTGGGAACCTCCCTTCCCGAACTGGCCACCTCGGTGATGGCCGTTATCAAGAAGAACGGCGATATGGCCATCGGCAACATCATCGGCAGCAATATCTTCAATATCTTCTTTATACTGTCGGTGAGCGCTATGATACATCCGCTGCAGTACTATCCCAACATGATATTGGATGCTGTTATGGCATTTTTGGGATGCTTCCTGGTAATGCTCTTCGTGGCAAAAGGGAAACATCGCATAGGACACTGGCAAGGTGTATTTATGCTCGTTGTCTATGCGATGTATCTTTACCTGCTTATCCGCAGTCTCTGACAGTAGGTCGTTCCCTTACTTTTGGATAAGCGCCTCCACCTCTTCGATGGTCTTGGGCTTGGTCTTGTGTCCGAGGCACTTGGGCCCTTGCGCGGTAATGGCGTAGTTCTCCTCATTGCGGATGCCGCCAAAGTCGCGCCATTTTTCAACTTCGCTCCAAACGATGAAATCATCGTGGATATGATGTTCGCGCCATAGGTCGATAAGTTCGGGAATGAAATAGATGCCCGGTTCCACCGTAAATACATGACCCGGTCTTAAGGCTTTGGCAAAGCGTAGCGATTTGAGGCCGAACTGCGTACTCTTGGGCTGCCCGTCGTAACCGACATAGACCTCTCCCAAGTTCTCCATATCGTGCACATCCAAACCCATTTGATGACCCAGTCCGTGTGGCAGGAACAGTGCGTGTACACCTTGAGCCAAAATGTCGTCTACAGAACCCTTGAGCAGACCGAGCGCTTTCATGTTTTCGGCCAGCTTGCGGCAGACGGCGAAATGAACCTCTTTATAAGTGATGCCTTCGCGCAGGTTTTCGATGGCGGTCATGTGCGATTCCAACGACATTTCATAAATGATGCGCTGTCTTGAACTGAACGGTTGCCCGACGGGGAAGGTACTTGACAGGTCGCCGCAATAATGGCTTTCGATTTCCGCACCGGCATCCAAAAGGAAAAGGTCGCCTTTCTTCAGCACATTGCCATGGTAATGGTTGTGCAGCGTCTGGCCGTTGCGGGTAGCAATGACGGGGAACGAGATGTAGCCGTTGGCGGCCAGTGCAATCTCTTCCACGCGGGCCGATACCTGAGCTTCCAAGATACCCGGACGCGCCGTCTGCATAGCGGCTACGTGCATATCCACCGAGATATCCACAGCCTTTTCAATTTCGGCCAGTTCTTCGTCGCTCTTGATTTCGCGTTGGGCTACAATGGCCTTGATAAGGTTGACGGATTCCTTCTCGGCCAATTGGGAGACGGGACAGCCCAACAGTTCGGCCATCCGTATCTTGACGGCATGATGATAGGGAAGGGTGAAGTGAATCTGACGCTTCTGCGCCAAGGCTTTGGTGATGTAAGAAGCCAGCTCTTTCGAGGCTGCTACTTCTTCTACGCCCACGGCAGCGGCGCGTTCGGCAAGTTTGGGCTGCGGACCCATCCATACGATGTCGTCTATGCTGTAATCGTCGCCGAAAAGCAGGCAACAGTTGGCCTCAATATCCATCAATGCGGCCAGGCCGGGAAAGTCTATTCCGAAGAAATACAGAAAGTTACTGTCCTGACGGAAGGGAAAACAGTTGTCGGGATAGTTCATGGGGCTGTCTTCGTTCCCCAGGAAAAGCACCAGGCCTGAGCCTAGCTGCTGCGCCAGACGTTGGCGTCTTTGGCGATAAGTGTCGGCGGTAAACATAAGTCTTGAGAGGTAATAAGTTGTTTTAAACTTGACAAATGTACTTTATTTTTGCGTTCGCGATTTTGTTCGTGCAAAAAAGATAACGATGAAAAGCGATATCGTCCAATATATTGAGCAAGAAATCTTGCCTCAGTACGAGAACTTCGACATGGCGCACCGAGGCGGACACGTGCGAGCGGTGATACAGCGTGCGCTGGAACTCGTTCCCTATTATCAGGTGGATGAAAATATGGTGTATGTGGCGGCGGCCTATCACGACCTGGGCCTGGCGTATGGCAGGGAGCTGCACCATCTCTATTCTGGCCGCCGCCTGCGCCAAGACCAACGTCTGGCGCAGTGGTTTAGTCCCGAGCAAATTGAGGTGATGGCGCAGGCGGCGGAAGACCACCGTGCCAGCGCACAGGCCGAGCCGCGCAGCATTTATGGCAAGATTGTGGCCGAGGCCGACCGCCTTATCGATGCCGATACAGTGATACGGCGCACGCTCCAGTACGGCTTGGACTATTTTCCTCAAAACACCGAAAACGGGCACTGCGAGCGGGCCTTGCAACATTTGCGCGAAAAATACGGCCGCGGCGGCTATCTGAAGGTATTCTTGCCCGAATCGCCCAATGCGGCGGCCTTGGAAAATCTTCAAGCACTTATTGCAGACGAAGCAAAAATCCGCCCGCTGCTGCACGAAATCTTCCGCTCCCTAACGCAAAACCGAGGGACAGTCTCTTAATATGCCTAACTGGTCAAAAGCTGCATATAATTTCTCGGCAACCAACCGAGTTTCTGGTACTATGCGAAGATGTTGTGATGTGCAGATTATATGCTTGTTCATAATCCTATGGTTATTGTTCAAACTCACCTTTTTCAAAACGCCACATTCTAGTGCATTTTACATACTTTTTACCATTGTAGGAAAAGGTTGTTTCATCAGAATCTGTGTTCGTGGCTTCCATTTTTATGTATGAACCCTTCTCTTTCTCGTATTTGGCGACATTCTGCCTCCAAGAACCCTTTAAAGTTTTTTCTTTGATATCGTTGGGGATTTCATCCGGAACCCACTCGATAGTAATAGGCAAAGACATATCAAACATCGCATCATACAAATATGTAGAACGTTTTTCTATTTCACCATTGTCTACAGAATAGGCCCGAATGAGGAAAGAAGCCCTATATTCCATCGTCTCATTCTCGAAGGTTACATCAATGCCAGATTGGTGTAGGTTTAATCTTCCAAGTTTATAGTATGGGAAGGCAGTCCCCTTTGGAGCATGGAGATTGGTATGGTACATGATAGGGTCTTTGAGGGAGCCATTTTCCTCATGATAATAGAATTCAATAACTTCAGGGTAGATATTCTTTGTCCCCTCCGGTTTTTTTATTCTAAAGTGACCACCATACAGAATCTTCTTGGATAGTTCTGTAAACTCATTGGTGATTGACTCTTCTGATGAGGTGCCGCCATGGAACGTCTTAAGCAAATCGTTAAGTGTCATGATGAAGTCTTTTGTTTTCTTGAAACAAAGGTAACCTTTTTTCCAGGATAGACAACAGGTATGTTAGGCTTTCCGAGAACTTGCCAGACGGTTACAAAGTGGTTTTATTTGTGTGAAGGCCTTGTTTATCCGAGAAAGCTTTGTACATTTGTACGATTTCGAATAATCTTCTTATAGAGAGATGAAGCTGGTACTCGGTATATTGTTCGGCTTGCTGCTCGAGTGGTTTTCCCCAGCCTCGGGTGCTCCTTTCGCTGCTTCGGCGGAGAATGACGCTCGTTGTGCTTCCGGTAAACTGTCCGAGTGGTTGAATATCGACTTGGGAGACGCCACCCTGCAACCCACGACCCAAAACACCTATTCGGTGACGGTGAAACAGTGGCAGCAGTATCTCAACTTTAGGATTCGTGCCGAAAAACGTAGCTATTATCGTCTTTTCAAAAGCGACAACACTCATCTTAACTTGCATCAGAAGTGCCATGAAATCAATCATCTACTTGATTTTGTAGATTTTGGTGTATTGCTTTCATCGTTCCGCCATGAGCCGAACGCCTTGCAAGCTTTTTATTGTGTTTATCGTATTTGATATCGATGGAGAATTATTCATAACGTATAAAACTTGTAGACAATGGAGAATACCTTTATAAAAGCCAGAAATATTTCCGATTACGCCTTCTCCGTATCTGTATTCTTATTCGGCCTTACACTGGTTGTTATTCCTTCCAGTTTTGGCATGACGGTTGTCGGAAGTGTGATTGTCGTCACCGGTGTGATTTTGCTCCTTGCGCTCAGAAGCGTTTGGAAAGATGTGAGAACCGGCGATTTATATCGAGGCAGAGTATTGTATTTCAATAATTCCAAGAAGCAAGCCGTTATGGATGCCCTAGCCGGCGATTTCTCCAAACTCTCCGAAATTTCTCAGGAAAACAAAGCTTACAATAGCCTGCGTCTGTATATGTATTATAATAAGCGCAAAGGCAAGTGCTATTGCCAGCTATACGAATATGTTCCATGCGAGTATGTTCCTTTGACCGAACTTCTTCTCTTCAAAATAGGGGGGGGGATTTAGAAGGTCTTCTCTGAGTTGTCGGAGATTTGGTGAATCGTCTTAGATAATCTTTTCACCAATCAACTACAATTAAGAAACATCATTATGGAAAATACTTTTGTTAAATACAGAACGCTAACCGATTATATTATCTCTTTGTCAGTATTCCTTCTCGGCCTGGTACTGATTATGCTTTCCTCTACGGCCGCTATGAACATCGCCGGTGCCATGATTATCATCCTTGGCGTGGTATTGTTCTTTTCGCTTAGAAGTGCCTGGAAAGAGGTCGTTACCGGCGATACTTATCATGGTAAGGTGCTGTATTACAACCGCTCCAAAAAACAGGCCATTCTTGATGCGCTTGCCAGTGATTTCTCCAAGATTTCCGAAATAGACCAAGAAGAAAACGCTCAAAAGAGCCTGCGACTGGATGTCTATTACAATGAGGCCAAAGGCAAGTACTACTGCCGTCTGTACGAATATATCCCCTACGAGTATGTGCCTCAAACTGAGTTACTTGTCTTCCAAATGGGGGGGACATCTCCGCTATCGTCTCAGGTAAATAGTACAATCCGTTAAAAAGGTTCTTAATCACTTCAATAATGCTGACATGGATTTATCTTCTGCTCTCGCTGGCGGCTGTTGTCGTAGGAGCGGAAGTCTTGGTCAATGGCTCTGTGGCCATAGCTAGAAAGTTTAAGATTGCAGACTTTATCATAGGTGCCACCATCGTCGGGATAGGAACTTCCTGTCCCGAACTGGTGGTGAGCATGGTGGGAGCAATCGGGAACAATGCCGACATCGCCATCGGCAACGTAGTGGGATCGAATATCTGTAACATCCTGCTTATTTTGGGTGTAACGGCGCTTATCACACCGCTGCCCATCCTCAAAGAGAACGTTAAGTTCGAATTGCCTTACTGCATAGGTGTTTCGTTCTTGCTTTGTCTGTTGGTCTACGATTTCTTCACGGCTACACAACCGATGCTGGGTCGGCTGGATGGCCTGATACTGTTGGCTGTCTTTGCCGTGTACATGTATCTGTCGCTGCGTAATGGCAAGAAAGGTACTACATCCGGAGCTGAACAGCCCGACGGGACTCCTGCTAAGGAAGTGCATCGTAAGACGATATGGATAGTGCTGGAGATTCTTTTAGGTTTGGCCATCCTTATCGTTGGAAGTCATTTCTTTGTAGAAGAAGCGGTTGTCGTTGCCCGTCAGTTGGGCGTGAGCGATGCCTTTATCTCCATTACCGTGTTGGCTGTGGGAACGTCCCTGCCCGAGTTTGCGGCTTCGGTGGCTTCTGCCGTCAAGAAAAATGCCCAGTTGGCTCTTGGCAATATCATCGGTTCGAACATCTTCAACATCAGCTTTATTTTGGGAGTCTGCTCGCAGGTAACGCCCCTAACCGCCGGTGGAATCGGCATTTTCGATTACGGAATGATGATGATAGCCGTTTTGATGCCTATCCTTTTTGCGCTCAAGGGAAGAATCAGTCGTTTCGGCGGAGTATTTATGTTGGCTATGTACGTGGCCTATCTGATGTATCTCTAAAATTGTTTAGTTTTGTTAATCGCTTGATTGATAAAAATGAGAAAAAACGCTTACGCTTGGACGCTTGTAGGTTTGCTGTTTTTAACGGCATATCGCCCGCAAGTGTCTGAGTTGTATGCTTCTTTCCGACAGATTCCCGATTCAACGCGCACCAAGGTCTGGTGGTTCCACGGCAAGGCCGTGGGTGCGGATAGCGTTTTCTCGCGGCCTTGGTGGAATAATCTGATTTTTGCTGCTTCTGAGGCCAAAAACGTCTTGGCTTGAGTTTCGAGATTAATTTGTCTAACGGTTATGTGGCCGGCGGCCCTTTACGGCGCGATCCATTACCTATAACGAATACAATAGCGCCAAACATCCCACGCTGTGCATGAATGTACCAGGACCTCAACACCGATTGTCCACAAGGACGATGCCTTGCTGCCGGCGGGTATCACGGGTTCGGTGAGTTTGGTTTGGCGTTAAGGTTGAAAAAAGAAAAGCAAGAGAACACTTGCGTGTTCTCTTGCTTCGTGATCCGGTTGGGATTCGAACCCAAGACCTACAGCTTAGAAGGCTGTTGCTCTATCCAGCTGAGCTATGAGATCTCTTTAATCTGTACCCCGAAAGGGATTCGAACCCTTAATTCCTTGCTCCTAAGGCAAGTGTGTCTGCCAGTTC
>CAYRHC010000083.1:0-6952 GCA_964423935.1 uncultured Bacteroidales bacterium
GCGGGTTGGTACACCAAGTCGCTGCTCTTATCGGGCCCGTTCAGTTCGCTCAAGATGTGCAGGTCGCAGAGCTGTGAGAGCTGCTCCTGTACCAGTCGCAGCGGAATATGATGCTTGTTGGAAAGTTCGGCGGCAGCGTAGGGCGAGCGTCCCTGTTCGAAGGCTTGGCATATATCGCGCAGCACCACCATGGTGAAGTAGCTGCGGTAACGGAAACTGACGTTCTGGGTTTCCTTCTCGAAAAGGAAGTTGTGCAAGTTCTGCGAAGCATAGGTGATTTCCCCGCCCAGCAGCACGATCATCCAAGTGGCCTGTATCCACAGCAGCAGCAAAGGCAAGGCGGCGAAACTTCCGTAAATGGCGCTGTATTTGTTCACCCAAATCTGCCCGGAAATATACATGTATTGGAAGATGTGGAAGATGGTGCCTGTAAGGATGCCGGCCACCAGTGCGTTTTGGATGCGCACCTTGGTATTGGGCACGATATAGTACAAAACGCTGAACAACAGACAGGTAAGCAGATAGGGCGCCAGCTTGATGGCCAGGTTGATAATCGGGCTCAGCGCCGCCCATGCCTCGTTGTTGGCAAAGTTGGTTTTAAGGTAGATGGAAATACCGTTGCTGATAATGAGCATCAGCGGCAGAATAAGCATGGCGGCGAAGAAATCGGTAATCTTGCGGTAGATGGCCCTGCTTTTCGGCACATTCCAAATGATGTTGAAAGCTCTCTCGATATTGTTGATAATGGAGAAGATAGCCCAGATGATGAAGAAGACGCCCACACCGATAACCACGCCTTTGGTGGCTGCCTGCAACACCTGCTCCACAATTTCGAAGGCGGTGGTGAGAATGCCCGAGTGCGAAGGAAAAAGATTGAAAAGTTCTTCCTTGAGCATATCCTGCAAGCTGAAGCCCTTGGCCACGGCCAGCAAGAGGCAAAGCAGCGGCACGGCCGACAGTAGGGTGAAATAGGTAAGCCCCGAGGCTACCATCACCAGCTTGTTGTTGTTGAAGCCACGGGCAGCCAGAATAAGGATGCGGCAAATGTTGTTGATAAATTTGCGCAAGCCTTTCTCGTCGCTGGTATTCACGCGCCAGATGTCGGCGGTGAGAAAACGCAGCAGGCCCATCACCTTGGCTCTGAATGTATGCTGTTGTTCGCTCATAATCAAAATAATAACAGAGAACCCATAAGCCGGGTTCTGTTTTAAACTGTCATTTATCTAGGCCAAGAGTCACCCCTTGGCTCAAGCGGCCTACCCTCCGACATGGGGCGGGCAACCCTCGTAACGTCGGTTTACATGGCCTTGCAACCCATAAGTGGTACTGCGCTTCGCGTCGCCGTAAAGCCGGTGGGCTCTTACCCCGCCTTTTCACCCTTGCCCTTGCGGGCGGTTGTTTTCTGTTACCTTTACTCCAGCCTCGCGGCCGGCTTCCCGTTAGGAAGTATGGTGCCCCAATCTGTTGCCCGGACTTTCCTCTTGCCTTGCGGCCAGCGACAGTACGGTCCTCTGTTATTATGGCGCGAAAGTAGTTTATTTTCCTTTAACTGACAAATTGTCGTTCCTTGAAAGGTTAAAAGCCCTTAAAAAGCTGCCGTTCGTGTTATAAAACCCTCTTGGAATCGTTTTTGTAAAGTAAGAATCGAAAAAAGACAATCATCTATAAATAAGTACGCAATATGAAAAAACTATGGAAAAACCTCGCTATTGTATTGTCAGTAGTGGTGCTTAGTGCCGGAATCTCCTATGCCGTGGTATCGAAATTCTCCAAAGATATCATGGCCTCTTACGAGAGTATGAAACAGCAGCAGGACAACAACTCGCAGTCGTATGCCAGTCTGGCCCGTATGGAAGTGAAACCGGGTGTGGCCACCGACTTTACCGTAGCTGCCGAAAACACCGTACACGCCGTGGTGCACATCATGGCCAAGACCAACCGCACGGTACAATACGGACAAAACCCTATCGACCTTTTCGAATATTTCTTCGGCTACCGTGAATACCAGCAGCCGCGTCAGTCGCAGCCTCAGGTGGGTTACGGCTCGGGTGTCATCATCTCGCGCGACGGCTATATCGTTACCAACAACCACGTGGTAGAGGGTGCCGACGAATTGCAGGTGACGCTTAACGACCAGCGTTCGTTCACGGCTAAAGTGGTTGGTACCGACCCCACCACCGATATCGCTCTTATCAAGATTGAGGCTGAAGACCTGCCCACCATTCCTTACGGCAATTCCGACGAACTGAAAGTGGGCGAGTGGGTGCTGGCCGTGGGCAATCCGCTGAATCTTACTTCTACCGTAACGGCCGGTATCGTCAGTGCCAAAGCGCGTAACCTGGGCATTATCGGCAAGCAGTCGGCCGATGGTTCCGCCAGCCTGGGCATCGAATCGTTCATCCAGACCGATGCTGCCGTGAACCCCGGCAACAGTGGCGGTGCGCTGGTGAATACTGCCGGCGAACTGGTGGGGATCAACACGGCCATCGTGTCTTCGTCGGGTGCGTTCTCGGGCTATTCGTTTGCCGTGCCCGTGAGCATCGTCAGCAAAGTGGTGGCCGATATCAAACAATATGGTTCGGTACAAAGGGCCATGCTGGGCGTGAGCATCCAAACCATGACTTCCGACCTTGCCAAGCACTATAACATCGACATGACAGAAGGTGTCTACGTGGCCGAAATTTCCGAGAGAAGCGGCGCCAAGGAAGCCGGTATCGAGAAGGGCGATATCATCGTCAAGGTGGACAACCGCAAGGTGGTAAGCAATGCCGAACTGCAAGAGCAGATAAGCCGCTTCCGTCCGGGCGACAAGGTGAAGGTTCAGGTACTGCGTAAGCAGAAAACGCTGGATTTCGATGTAACGCTGCGCAATATGTACGGCAATACCGATGTGGTGAAACAGGCCGCTTTGTCCGATCTGGGTGCCAGCTTCGGCGAACTGCCCGCCAACCTCAAGCGTCAGCTCAACATCAGTTATGGCATACAGGTGACTGGTATTACCGATGGCAAACTGAAGGATGCCGGTATGCGCAAAGGCTTCATTATCATGAAGGTTAACGATCAGCGCGTGAGCACTACCGCCGACTTTGAAAAGATTGTGAAGGATGTGCAGACCGGTGCGGGCTTCGGCGAATCGGCCCTCTTTATCGTGGGTATGTATCCTACGGGTAAGGTGAATTATTATGCCATTAATTTGGGTGAGTAGTTTGGAAAATTAAAATATAATGGTCGGGTAAAATAATTTTGGTTTTTATCCGACCATACACTATTTTTGCACACTATTTTCGAATTGATAAAGCATGAGACAGCTTAAAATTACAAAATCTATCACCAACCGTGAAAGTGCTTCTTTGGACAAGTATCTGCAAGAGATTGGCCGTGAAGAGTTGATTAAGGTGGAAGAGGAGGTAGAACTGGCTCAGCGCATTCGTCAAGGAGACCGTGCCGCATTGGAGAAGCTTACACGCGCCAATCTGCGTTTCGTGGTTTCAGTAGCCAAACAGTATCAGAACCAAGGCCTTAGCTTGCCCGACCTTATCAATGAGGGCAATTTGGGCCTAATTAAGGCTGCCGAGAAATTCGATGAAACGCGTGGCTTCAAGTTTATCTCCTATGCTGTATGGTGGATTCGCCAATCGATACTGCAAGCTCTGGCCGAACAGTCGCGTATTGTGCGTCTGCCTTTGAATCAGGTGGGCTCGTTGAACAAAATCACCAAAGCCTACTCCCGTTTCGAGCAGGAACACGAACGCAAGCCCTCACCCGAGGAACTGGCCGATGAGCTGGGTATTCCGGTAGACAAGATTGCCGATACGCTTAAGGTGTCGGGTCGTCATGTTTCTGTGGATGCTCCTTTTGTTGAAGGCGAAGACAACAACTTGCTGGATGTGCTGGTAAACGACGATGCGCCTATAGCCGACCGCTCTTTGATTAATGAATCGCTCAGCCGTGAAATAGACCGGGCTTTGTCTACGCTCACCGAGCGCGAAAGTGATATTATCAAGATGTTCTTTGGCTTGGGTTGTCAGGAAATGACTTTGGAAGAAATCGGCGACAAATTTGGGCTCACCCGTGAACGTGTGCGCCAGATTAAGGAAAAAGCTATACGCCGTCTCCGTCAGAGTTCCCGCAGCAAACTGCTCAAGAGTTATCTTGGTTAAGTAATTTGTTTTAAAGAATTGAAGAAGGGTTCGCCTCGAAAGATGTGAGCCCTCTTTTTTGTCCCTTTGCGATTGGTTTTTGCTTACCTTTGCGCCAATTTAAACTGCTGAAAATGCGAAAAAAGAATGTCCTTCGCCTGCTGGTTTGCCTACTGATAATATTTTCGCTGGCCATAGCCAGATATGGTAAAATATTGGGTTACGACTTGAAAATGGACGCCGCAGCGGATGCCAAAGCCGGCGGCACGCGCCAGGCCGTGGCCTGGCGCGTGCTCAAAAACGGCGCGACCATCGTCAACACCACGTCGTTGGGAAACGACATCATCGGATATGCGGGTCAGGTGCCTTTGGAAATAACTATCCAAGACGGCATAGTGCAAAAGGTGCAGGTCTTGGACAATGAGGAAACGCCTCGGTTTATGGCACGGGCTGCCGCGCTGCTCAGCGAGTGGCAAGGCAAGAGCCTCGACGAGGCACTTGCCTTGCAGGTAGATGCCGTTTCGGGCGCTACTTACACATCGCAGGCCCTTATCGGCAATATGCAGCTAGGCCTGCGCTACGCCCAGGCCAAGCTGCAAGCCGCTCCTTCTTTGGCCGCAATGCAAGGGGAGGGCTTATCCTCTTTCTTGTCCCTCAAGAACATCCTTGGTCTGCTTGTAGTACTGATGGCCGCTATCTTGCCGCTTTTCGTCAAGAACCGGATTTACCGCTTTTGCCAGTTGGCGCTCAATGTGGGCGTGCTTGGCTTGTGGTGCGGCAACTGCCTGTCGTACGCTTCCTTGCTGGGTTACGCCGCTCACGGCTTGCAGGTGCTGACCATGGCAGTGCCGCTGGTGATGCTGTTCACGGCCTTGGTCTACCCACTGCTGGGCAAGCCCGCCTATTATTGCGCTCATGTCTGTCCCTTCGGCTCGCTGCAGCAGCTCGCCGGGCAATGCCTGAAGTTCAAGCTGCGCCTCTCGCCCAAGGCTGTCAAGTGGTTGAACATCTTCCGCCAAGCGCTTTGGGTCGTCCTTATGCTCTGCATCTGGACGGGCGTCTGGGCCGACTGGACCGATTACGAGCCTTTCTCGGCCTTCGTTTTCCAATCGGCCTCCTGGGTGGTGACAGCCCTGGCACTCGTTTTTGTTGCGCTTTCTCTCATCATTCCCCGCCCGTACTGTCGCTTTGTCTGCCCCCTAGGCACCCTGCTGAAACTGAAATAATTCTTAGCGCTAGGATGTCAAGAAGTACATCATGATGCGCTTGTTCTTTGCTTGGGTGTATAAATATTCTGAGAATGAGGAACAATTTGACGGAATTATTGCTAATTTTGCGCCGTTTTTTTGGCAAAATGACGTATGCTTAAGGAATACACAACTCCAGAGATGACTGAGGTGGAAATCAACGCACAAAGTTGCATCCTCAGCGCTTCATTCTCCTCCACAAACAACGACGATTATGACTATGAACAATTTGATTGGGAATAAGCTGTTTCGCGGCGCGATGTGCGTTCTGATGGCCGCTCTGACACTCTCTTGCATTCAGGAGAATATCAATGAAGACCCAGACTCGAAGGAAGGCATGGTGACTTTTACCGGTCGCTTTGCCGAAGACCCTTTTAACGGAGTCACATCTACCAAAGTGGCGCTGGACTTCGATGTTGTCAACCGCAAGGCGAAAGTCAGTTTCAGTGGCGGGGAATCTATCAAAACCTATGCAGCGGGAAGCGCATCCGACAATGAGATAAAAGCGAGTGATATAAACGCCGACGGATCAGTAAACTTCTCAATCGGTTTCGAGAGTTCATCCGATCCGTACTGCTTCTTTGTCACTGACAAGAACATAACAAGCACATTCGGCTCCCTGTGGAGAGGAAGTCCGGGACCTGTCATGTACAGCAGAAGCGATGCATACAACAGCATCGCTGCCGGTCGAATCCCTCATCTTGCTTGGGGTACTTGCAATCCCGGTGAGACAAATGTTACCTTCCACAACGTCCTCTGTCTTCTCAAATACACCACTACCACCGAAGCGGCCGCTTATGTGGATTTCTGCGGAAATGACGGAGAAACGCTAATCGGCTCGCTGGGAATCAATTATTCCACCGGCAAGATAAGTTTGAACACCCAGGGCGTGGACGCCTATACGACCGTCCGCTCCAATATCGCCGGCCCCGGTACGGACAACTACATCGCCTTGATGCCCGGTGTCACCCTTTCCAAAGGCTTCCTGATTAAGGTCTATGACAAGACCGGCAAGGAACTTTACATCTGCAGGGTCAATTCCGAGTTGACCACGACGGCAGGCAAAATCATCGATCTGGGCACGCTGGAAAACCACAAGGCTTCACAGTATAACCTCTGGCTGTCGGGCTACGACATCGAAATCGACGGTGTCAAATACAACAATACCAACAGCAAAGCTACGCTGGTGGCGAAGGGCGGCACTTTCGCCGGAGAGTCTGGCCTGTATTTCATCAACGGAGAGGCTAAGATAGGCGGCGCCTGCAGCGGTGACACCGTGATAGTATGTTCAAACAGCGCATCAAGCCGTGCGAAGCTTACTTTCGATAGCAAGACTACTGTATACACTCATAAAGTATTGGCATTCAAAGGCTTGAATATAGAATCGCTCACTTCCGGCCATACACTTGCCGCCAGCGGTGAAATCAGCCGGCTGACCTTTGACGATTGCGCTCTGACGCTCCACAGCGATTTTGCAGACCTGTCAAGTGTCACCAGTGTGGGAAACATCGAGATGGTGGACTGCGACGTCATCGCTGACTTCGCGTCCGGAAGCAGCTGCAGCCT
>CAYRHC010000084.1:0-6918 GCA_964423935.1 uncultured Bacteroidales bacterium
TCAAGCTCTTGGAAATCCCCGCGCTGGAAATGGAGGAACGCATCCTTCGAGAAATCGACAACAACCCTGCGCTTGAGCTGGGCGAAGACCGCACCCTGCACGATGACGACAAGCCAAACGACTTCGAAACCATGGACGCAAGCACCGACACGGAATCGGATATCGGCATGGATGGCAGCGACGAATCCTACGACAACCAGGAGGAAGAACCGCACTACGATGCCGAAGACGACTACGACGACAAGGCCGCCGACTATGCCGAAACCCAGCCCTACGACCCCAATGCCGAAAGCGACCGCAAGCCTTTTCTTGGTGTTCAGACCGACAGCCTGCAAGATTTTCTGCGCCGTCAGTTGTCCGACCTCGACTTGGACGAAACGGAAAAATGGGCGGGCGAATACATCATCGGATGCCTCGATGATGACGGTTATCTGCGCATTCCCTTGGAAAGCATTGCCGACCAGCTGTCTTTTCAGCGCTCCATCGATGTGGATGAAGACAAAATGGAAGAGGTCCTCAAGACAATACAGGATTTCGAACCCGCCGGTGTAGCCGCACGCAACTTGCAAGAATGTCTGCTTTTACAGTTACGTCGCAAGAATCCCACCAAGGAGGTTCAAAATGCCATCTACCTACTGGAACACTATTTTGAAGATTTTTCTGCCATGAAAATCCAGAAAATCTGCCAAAACTGGGGTATCAGCGAAACAGACCTGGATGCCGCCAAGAGAACCGTCAGCCGTCTGAACCCCAAGCCGGGCAACGACTGGGAGACGTCGCTGCTGAACGAAGCCGGACGCAGCATCACCCCCGATTTTCTGGTAGACAACATCGAAGGGAAGTTGCACTTGAGCCTCAACGACACCGACCTGCCCGACCTTCACGTGAGCGGTTATTATAAGGAACTGATTCGCAGCAGCAAGCAATCTAAAAAACTGAGCCGCGAACAGAAGGATGCCGTCATTTTTGCCAGACAAAAAGTGGATGCCGCCAACTGGTTTATCAACGCTATCAAACAACGTCAAAACACTTTGCTGAACACCATGCAGGCCATACTCGACCGTCAAGAGGCTTTTTTCTTGAGTGGAGAGGAACGCAAACTGCGCCCCATGCGCCTGAAGGATGTTGCCGCCGACACAGGGCTGGACATTTCCACCGTCTCGCGCGTCAGCAATAGCAAATACGTACAAAGCGAATTCGGCATTTTCCCCTTGAAGTTCTTCTTTTCCGAAGCGATGACCAACAACGAAGGGGAGGAAATATCGGTGCGCGAAATCAAGAGCATCATCAAAGAACTGGTGGAGCAGGAAGACAAGAAGCAGCCGCTCACCGACGATGCGCTGGTCAAGGCTCTGCAAGCCAAGGGCTACCAAATTGCCCGCCGCACTGTGGCCAAGTACCGCGAACAGTTGCACATCCCCACCTCGCGTCAACGTTCCAATCTGTAATCATTATCACAATCATATGAAAGCTATTGTCAGCATTATCATGGGCAGTACTTCTGATCTGCCCATTATGGAAAAAGCAGCCAAGTTGCTGGACGAATTCGACCTTCCTTTCGAAATGCACGCGCTGTCGGCCCACCGCACACCCGCAGAAGTGGAGACCTTCGCCAAAGAAGCTGCAGCCCGTGGCATCAAGGTGATTATTGCCGGTGCCGGTATGGCCGCCGCTCTTCCTGGTGTCATCGCCGCCAACACCACCCTGCCCGTTATCGGTGTACCCATTGCCTCATCGCTTAGCGGCATGGATGCGCTGTTGGCCATCGTACAAATGCCTCCGGGCATTCCCGTGGCCACTGTAGCCATTAACGGTGCCATGAATGCCGCCATCCTCGCCATTGAGATGCTGGCCTTGGCTGACCCCGAACTGGCACAGCGTTTTGCCGCCTACAAAGAAGGATTGAAACAGAAAATCGTCAAGGCCGATGCCGAGTTGCAGGCCCTAGAGTACAAGAATAAGATTTAGTCATCCATGTCGTACTGCAAGGACCTTTTCAATTATCAGCGCCGCAAAAGCCAGGAAGTCTGTATCGGCAAGCTGCGCTTGGGCGGCGATGCACCCGTCAGGATCCAGTCCATGACCAACACTTCCACCCTCGACACGGCTGCCTGCGTGAAACAGGCCAAGGCCATCATCGATGCGGGAGGAGACCTGGTACGGCTGACGGCACAAGGTGTCAAGGAGGCCGAAAACTTGACCAATATTCGCCGCGAGCTGAACAAGGACGGCTATGAGCACCCCCTGGTGGCTGATATCCATTTCAATCCTAAAGCAGCTGAAGCCGCTGCCAGCCGAGTGGAGAAGGTCCGTATCAATCCGGGCAATTTTGCCGACCCTATGCCCGCCGGTATTCAGCGCGAAGAGGATGTGCAAAAAACTATCCGTGAGCGCTTTGTGCCCTTTTTAAATCTTTGCAAGGAGCACCATACGGCTATCCGCATCGGTGTGAACCATGGCTCTCTTTCGGCACGCATGATGAAGCGTTACGGCGATACGCCTCAAGGTATGGTAGCTTCGTGCATGGAATACCTGCGCATTTGCGTTGAGGAAGATTTCCTTAACGTTGTCATCTCCATCAAAGCTTCCAATACTTTGATTATGGTTCAGACCGTTCGACTGCTGGTTCAGGAGATGGACAAGGAAGGCATGCATTTTCCCCTGCATCTGGGAGTGACCGAAGCCGGAGACGGCGAAGATGGTCGCATCAAATCGGCAGTGGGCATCGGCGCACTTTTGGCCGATGGCATTGGCGACACCATACGCGTGAGTCTGAGCGAAGATCCTCAAGCGGAGATTCCCGTGGCCATACAGCTGCGCGACCATATCGTGCAACGCGCCGGCCATGAAGCCATACCGGCCCAGCCTTACGAAGGTTTTGATGACTTCAGTTTTCACCGTCGCAAGACCTACCGCACCGCAACCATAGGCGATGGGCAACAGCCGGTAGTGGTGGCGCAGGGCCTGCCCGCCTGCGGCGGGCAGGCCTCCGGCGCCACCGCTACCGCCCAAGACGCACTCCAAGCGGATTTCCACTATCTGGGCCACGAACTCCCGGCCAGTCTGCCCGCCGGCCACGCCTACATCTGCGACCTGGACGCTTATACCAATACCGCCGACCAGCCGCTCTACCCGCTCGGCCGTGTGCAGCAATGGGACGTTCTTCAGCATTGCCCAGCAGCGATTAAGTTTCTGAAGTTCCATTACCAAGACCTCGACAACGACCTTGTCGCCCGCCTGAGCGGCCGGCAAGACATCGTATTGGTATTGGAAAGCCATTCCCTAAATCCGGTAGGCGAAATGAGGGCCGCCTTCCATTACCTGCTGCGCCAAGGTTGCCTCTGTCCCGTACTGTTGAAAGCCAAAATGCAAGTACCGCGTCTGGAACAACTGCAACTATTTGCCGCCGCCGATTTCGGAGCCCTGCTCATCGACGGGTTCGGTGACGGGCTGTGGCTGGAAGCACCGGAACAAAGTCAAGCGGAAAGCATCAGCACCATGTTGTCCATCCTGCAGGCCACTCGGCTCAGAATTTCACGCACCGAGTACATTTCCTGCCCCAGCTGCGGACGCACGCTGTTCGACCTGCAACAGACCATCGCGCACGTCAAGGCTGGCACCGCTCATCTGAAAGGGCTGAAAATCGCCATTATGGGCTGCATCGTGAACGGTCCGGGCGAAATGGCCGATGCCGACTACGGCTACGTGGGAGCAGGACGCGGCAAAGTGAGCCTCTACAAGGCCCAAACGTGTATCGAAAAAAATATTCCTCAGGAAGAGGCCCTCGAACGGCTGCTCGAACTCATCAGAAAGGATAACCGATAGACAAGTGCACGGCGAAGTCGTCCAGACTGTCTATATGCTTGATTCTCCAGCGCTCGTCCAAAGTTTGGCCGCTGGGGTCGTAGACCTTCATGCCACAGTCCAGACGCAACAGGAAGAAATTGAAGTCCAGACGCAGTCCCACACCCACGCTGCAAGCCAACTCCTTGTAGAAGCTGTCAAAACGGAACTGTCCGCCCGGCTGATTGTCGTACTGACGCAAGGTCCAGATATTGCCGGCATCAATAAAATAGGCACCTTCGAAGAGCCAGAACCATTTTTGTCGCAGTTCCAGACTCAAATCGAGTTTCATATCGCCAGAACGGTTCATGAAATCATTGCCTAAAGAAGACTGGTACGAACCCGGACCCAAACGTCTTACCAGCCAGCCACGCACCGAATTGGCGCCACCCGAATAGAAGCGTTTTTCAAAAGGCAAGATCTTGGAATTTCCGTAAGGATAGGCAATGCCGAAGCCAAAGCGTGAAGCCAAGCGTAGATTGTCACTAATTGGCACATGATGAGTGGCCTCAAATTCGCCCTTCAGATATTGTGAGAATGGAATCTTACCAATGTTGTACTGTCCATCGGCATCGGGCTGACCGAACTGCCGATAGCCCAAATAAAGCAGATTACCGGCCGATTCCACTCTGGAACGCAAACTGTAGTAACGGCGGTTGGTTTTGTCGAGACCCGTTGGAATACTGGTGTAGCTGACCTCGTAAGAGGTTCCCACGATGAATTGGTCTTCGTAACTATGGCGCAAATAAGATCCTTCCTTCAGATAATTCGCCTTGAAGGTGGAATCTATCTTGTCACCTGGCATATGCGTATAGGCAAAGTCTATCGGACTGTAGCTGTGCCGTATCTGCGGACTTCTCCAGTTGTATTCCATAGCCACAGCCGCCGTAGTGCGCCAAAATTCAGGCCGCATCAAGTTGTCGTAACTGATGGAAAAGGAAGTATTCGACGAGCTGGTACTATGGGAAGCATCGGGCAAAAGCAGCAGTTCTGGGAATGTCAATCCGAGCTCGCCACCATATTCTATATAGTCGTTGTTGACCGTAGCCGCAAGAGCCTCGTAAGCTAAACGCAGATTGGCACTCAGCACCTGACCGCCACCGAAGACATTCTGGTGTGCATAGGCAGCCGAAAGCGCGGCTCCCAAATCTCCGGCTGTATTGGTGCCTTCAACATCGAGCGAGAGTGCATTGTAGGGACTGGGCGAAAGCAGGATATAGGCGTTGAGCGAAGGCTCGTCACCGGGGATATCCACGAAACGGATATTGACGTATTTCAGGCACTCAATCTGATTAAGGCCGGCGTAAGTACGGCTCACATCCTCGGCGCAATAGAGCGTCCCGGGCCGGATATGGCAATGTTGTAACAAACTACGCGGTGTCAAAAAAGGTTCATCACGATAGACGACATAACTGTGGTCGGCCACCTGCAGGGTATCGTAGTCGGACAGTTGGAAAGCGTTCTGCGTGCGCGAAAAGGAAGAGCTGGGCACATCCATCAAAAAAAAGACATCCTTTATGCGGTAGGCTTGGTGCTGTTCGTAGCGCACCTGATTGGTCACCATGCGGGTATAGGGCTTGAGCTGCAACTGTACATCAACCGAATGGTTGCCCAAGGTGCTGTCGACCTCGTAGCTGAAATGATCGCGGTTGATGGCATAATAGCCCTGATTACGCGCCACACTGACCAGACGCGAACGCTCGGCGTTAAGTACATCGCCACTGAAAACGGCACCGGGTTTCACCAGTGTTTCGTCCATCGAGGCCTGCAAGAGCGAATCGAGCGGGTTGCCCTGACTCTGATAAGCATAAGAAGCAACTTGGTAAGGCATGTTCGCCTTGACGTGGTAAGTAGTATTGACGCGCCGTCTAGACAGATGCTGTTCGCTGAGCGACACTTGTGCATCGAAGTAACCCTGATTAAAGAGGTATTGTTCCATGGCACGCTGTGTGCGTTGCGATTGCAGACTGTCGTAAATAACGGGGGCTTCGCCAATCTTGCGCAAGCTGCGGTTAATCCATTTGGTGGTATCAGAGCCGGATAGATTGTAAAGCGCCAGGTCGATAGCCGCGATGCCCAAAAAACGATGGTTGGGACTTTGACGCATCTGGGCTTTCAGTCCGCTGCGGGAAATACCGGTTTCGCTGAGACGGATATTGCTACGATAAAGAAGCTCCTTGTTTTCAGGAACATACTTGGTGCTACTACAAGCTTGCAGCAAGAAGATGACAAGGATAAGGAAAATGGCACGCTTCATTTGTCGATAGCTTTGCGCAAAAATACAATATCTTTTGTACTTTCGCCCATTCAAAACAGCTTCTTATGATTAGCAAGACCAAGATTAAGTGGATACACAGTCTCGAGATGAAGAAATACCGAAACGAGAGCGGACTGTTCCTGGCAGAAGGCCCCAAACTGGTAGGAGACCTACTGCCTTTGCTGCGTTGCCGTTTTCTGGCCGCTACCACTTCTTGGCTAATGCAACATCCTGATTGTCAGACAGAGGAACTGGCCGAACTGAGCGAAGAAGAATTGAGCCGCGCCAGCATACAACAACATCCGCAAGAAGTCTTGGCCGTTTTTTACATTCCCCGGCACCAACTCGAGATCCGGCAGCTCGAAGGACAGCTGAGCCTGGCCCTGGACGGCGTACAAGACCCCGGCAATTTAGGCACCATCATCCGCATCGCCGACTGGTTCGGCATCGAAGATATCCTCTGTTCCAAAGACAGCGCCGACGCCTTCAACCCCAAATGTATCCAAGCCAGCATGGGCGCTATCGGTCGCATCAGATTGCACTACGTCAACCTGCCCGAGCTCTTGCAGCAAGTGCAGACACCCATATTCGGTACCTTTTTGGATGGCGACAACATCTATCATAAGGACTTGCCCGCCCAAGGCATTATCGTTATGGGAAATGAGGGCAATGGCATCAGCCCTGAAGTGGCGACCCTGGTGTCGGACAAGCTGTTCATTCCACGATTTCCCGCCAACCGCATAGGCTCAGAATCGCTCAATGTATCGACAGCCACGGCCATCGTCTGCGCAGAATTTCGCCGTTGCCAGGGCTAGATT
>CAYRHC010000085.1:0-6846 GCA_964423935.1 uncultured Bacteroidales bacterium
CCTTTGGCTGGCTTCGTTCGGTTTGGTAGTGAACTGGTTCGGCGATTCGCTCGACGGCACCATCGCCCGTGTGCGCAACGCCCAGCGTCCCATTTACGGCTACTATCTCGACCATATTCTCGACGGCATTAACGAAGCGCTGATGTTTATCGGTGCCGGCTTGACACCTTTCGTTCACAACTTTGGTCTGGCTATGGTGGCCTATGTTTTCTACCTGCTTCTGACGCTGAATGTCAGCATCAACGCCCACTTGAGAAGCGAGTTCAAACTCACCTATATGAAGCTGGGGCCCACGGAGTTCCGCGTCATCATGATACTGCTGAACACCATATTGTTCTTCTCGCAAGGCCTCCAGAGCATCGACTGTCACTTCACGCTACTGGGGCAGGCGTTGCGCTTCGGCTTCCTCGATTTCGGTGCCGTGGGCATTATCCTGGTGCTTGGCACCATGTTCTTTGCAGACGTTATCCGCGACATCAAGTATTACAACCGCATAGACCCGCCCAAGCAACACTGAGATGTCTATCTGGCTGAACCTTGTCCTGCTGTTCCTGATTATCGGCACCATTGTGGTTGTCATCACCGACAACCAGCATCCTTTCAAGACCCTTGCCTGGCTGCTGGTGCTGATATTCCTGCCTGTTGCTGGACTGGTGCTGTATTTCTTTTTCGGAATCGACAAGCGCAGCCGCCGTCTGGTGGCCGATGCCGATTTGTACGACTACAAGACCAACCTCAAACTTATCGAAGACTCGATAGTATCGCCCGAGCAAAGGCCTCAGGACAAGGACCTTATTCATTTGCTGCTGTTTGCCAACCACGCACATGCCCTTCAGGGTAACGCCGTGAAGCCCTATTTCGATTTCGACACTTTCTTCGAAGATATGCTGGCCGACATCGAGCAGGCTACCGACCATATCCACATCCAGTTCTTCAAGATAGAAGACGATGCCTACGGGCTGCGTCTGGAAAAGGCCTTGCTGCGCAAGGTGCAGCAAGGTGTCAAGGTGCGCATTCAGTATGATGATGCCGTGAACATTTCTCGCAGGCTGTTCTTTCACCGCCTACGCAAGGAAGGTATGGAAGTGGACGCTTTCCTGAAGATTGTCATTCCTTTTATCAGTTCCGACACCAACTACCGCAACCACCGCAAGAATGTCATCATCGACGGCAAAGTGGGTTACACGGGCGGCATGAACATTGCGGAACGTTACGCCAAGGGCGTGCACGGCGGGCCCTGGCGCGACACACACGTGCGCATCCAGGGTCCCGCCGTGCAGGAAATGCAGACGGCCTTTCTGGTAGACTGGGAGTTTTCGCGCAAAGAGCATCTGAACGAGCCGCGCTATTTTCCGCCCATCCGGCCTGCGGGCGACACCACCGTACAAATCGCCACCTCGGGCCCTATGGACGAATATCGCGTCAACATGCTGGCAGTGGCCCAAATGATCAATCAAGCCCGCAACTACATTTATATACAAAGTCCCTACTTCATTCCCACCGAACCGTTGATAACGGCGCTCCGCAGTGCCGCCCTCCGGGGCGTGGACGTTCGGCTGATGATACCCTACCGGGGCGACAACGGTATCGTGGTGCCACTGGCCTCGCGCTCGTATGTGAGCGGCGTGATGAAAGCCGGCGTAAAGGTGTATTTCTGGCGCAAGGGCTACCTTCATTCCAAAGCCGTCGTGGCCGACGATCAGGTCTGCACCATCGGTTCCACCAACATGGACATTCGTTCTTACGAGCAAGATTTCGAAATCAACGCCTACATCTACGACCCCGATATTGCCGTTTGCTGCCGCGACCATTTTCTGCTCGATCAAGAGAACTGCAATCTGGCCCAGCTGGACAAATGGCTCAAACGGCCCTTCTACAAACGTTTTATAGAGTCTTTGGCCCGTCTGCTCTCGCCCTTGCTCTAGCTTCGCGAAGGTCAGTCAAAACTCATCAACAATAGTATAACAACCTTATAATAAGTACATTATGGACAAGAAAATTCTCTCAAGCCTTATTCTGGGGCTTTCAGTAGTAGTGCTCGGTGCTTTTGTCTACGCAGGCATTGTAAAGGTGGTGAACAAAGACCGCCAAGTGGTAGTACGAGGCCTGGCCGAACGCGAAGTGATGGCCGACAAGGTTACTTGGCCGCTGGTTTTCAAGATTACCGGCAACGACCTGACCGAAGTCTACACCCAAATCAACAGCAAGAACAACACGGTGGTGAAATTTCTCACCGACAACGGCATCCGTTTTAATGAAATATCTGTCAATACGCCCGCCATTTACGACCGCGACGCGCAATCGTACCGCAGTGACGCCGCCTTCCGCTACACCATGACGCAAGTAGTCATTGTCAGCAGCAGCAATGTTACCAAGGTTATCGAGCTGATGCAAAAGCAGACAGATCTTATCAAGCAAGGCATCACGCTGAGCGCAGACTACTCCTACCAGACCGAGTTTGAATACACCTCGCTCAACGACATCAAACCCGAGATGATAGCGCAAGCCACCAGCAACGCCCGCGAAGCTGCCGCCAAGTTCGCCGAAGATTCGCACAGTTCGGTGGGTCGCATCAAATCGGCCACGCAAGGCCAGTTCAGCATCAGCAACCGCGATGCCTACACGCCCTGGATTAAGAACGTCCGCGTAGTGACCACCGTCACCTATTCATTGGATTAGAAATTCCTATTTAGATAGATTCACTCTCCCAGCCTGTCACAGAGTTCGCGCATGCCCTCTGTGGCAGGTTTTTTGATGACTTGCACCCGAGCATCGTGCAGTTCGGTACCGGCTGGGTCAATAATATATATAGGAGTCGTTGGGCGTGCGTAACGATAAAGTCCGGCCGCCGGATACACCTGCAAGGATGTGCCGACGATAACCAGCATATCGGCCTGTTCCACTAGTGTGACGGCTTCGTCCATCTTGGGCACCGCCTCGCCGAAGAAGACGATGTGCGGCCGAAGTTGCGAACCGTTGGGAGCCTTGTCGCCCAAGACCACATGGCCATAGCCAATGTCTTGAACCAGTTCTTCGCTGTACAGGTCGAAGGCGTTGCAGCTATTCTCGGGCCGCACTTTGGTAAGCTCGCCATGGAGGTGCAACACGTGGCTACTGCCGGCTCGTTCGTGAAGGTTGTCGACATTCTGGGTCACCACGTCTACCCAGTAATGCCGCTCCAGTTCGGCAATGAGCCGGTGCGCCAAGTTGGGCTGGCTTACAGCCAGCCCGTCACGACGGACATTGTAAAAATCCAGCACCAGACCCGGATTGCTCTCCCAACCTTCGATAGAGGCTACCACCATAGGATCGTAATTATCCCACAGACCGCCGTTGTCGCGGAAGGTCTGCAGGCCGCTTTCGGCGCTCACGCCTGCGCCGGTCAGAAATACTATTCGCTTGGGCATTGTTTTGTGTTTGCTGCGCGAGGTTCGCCGCGCATAGTTAGTGAGGCAAAATTACATTTTTCCAGATATATAGTATTTCCCAAAATACAACGTCAAAAATTCAGCACAGCGCAAAAGGCTGTTTTTCAAACTATTAACCATTGTCACGAAAATATTATCAAAAAATTTGGTATTTTATTTTGGTTTATATTATAAACTACTTTACATTTGCATCGTCTAACCTAGATACAAGAAACCAATAATACTACTAACGTTCAAATCTATTTACGATGGAAAAAGAACTCAGCCCTCAGGAAAGCCTGCAAGTTATCGGCAAGGCCATGTGCAACAGCCGCAATCTTATTCTCCGGTCGAGCGGCACGCCTCTTATCGTTTGGGGTGCTCTGCTGTTGCTGTTTACCGCTGTTATCTATTTCCTTAGCCGCGAAGGCGAAGCCCGCTGGAACATGTTATGGTTTATCCTTCCCATTTTCGGTTACGGCATCTGCTTCCTTCTTAACAGAAAAACACCCAGCCCCGACAACCAGATAAGCAGCCTGCTCGGCGGCGTGTGGTCGGTGTTCGGTGCTTTTGCATTATTGATAGCCCTATTGGCCAAGTGTGTGGTCCCCTTTAACATTACTCTTTGCGTCATCATCCTCTTTGGTATGGCCGAAAGCATCAGCGGTGTCTTGCTGCGCAATTGGTTCATCATCATAGCCGGACTGGTAACTGCACTGGCAGGCTGTTACGTAGCCGCCCGCTTCAGGAGCGACCCCGCACAGGTACTTGTCTTTGGAGCAGCCGCCATCGTGTTGCTGGCCACGGGCCTTTACCTCAAGATAAAAAAATACTGATGTATGTTTCCAAAACTGGATCCACTCTTACATTCTGAATTACGCTTGGCTGTCATGTCCATACTCGTCGATGTCGATAAAGCGGATTTTGTCTATCTCAAAACGCAAACCGGTGCCACAGCAGGCAACCTCAGTGTCCAGATTGACAAGTTGGCAGAAGCAGGCTATATAGTGGTGGAGAAATCGTTCAAGGGCCGCAAGCCCTGCACCACCTGTCAAGCCTCCGAACTAGGCATAGCCGCCTTCCAAGCTTATGTTCAAGCACTCAAAGATTATATAAAATATAACCCCTAACCTTAAACAATACTTTTGACAAACACACCATTGAGAACACACTAGAAACAATCTGAAAAACAATCTAAAAAAGAGCCTTAGTCTAAAACCGGAAAAACCGACCTTATTTCTAGTATCGTTAAAACAGCAACGCCCGGCGCTTAATGCGCCGGGCGTCCGCCATTTATAGCATTTAGCCAAGATGCTATTTCTTCGAGTCAGTTACCTTATCAAAGTTCAAGATAAAGCCCATAGACACTGTGATGTCGTTGATATCAATAGCCTTGGTGTCAGTATCGGTATTGAGGTCCTCGAAAGGTAAGCAACCACTTCCAAATCAGTAGTGGTAAGGCTGTTTACCGTAAAATCGATGCTGGGCTCATCGGTTTTGAAAAGTTCGCCCAAATCGGGAGAGGACACTTTCAGACCGGTTTCAGTCTTGGCCCAAGTGAAAGTCATGACAGAGTCTTCGGAAGAAGAAGCAAGCGTAGCGTTGCCATCGGCTTTCAGTTCAAGAAGGATATATTCATCTCCCGTGTAATCGGTGGTGTCCATCAGCAACGGTTGATTGTTGAGATAGGTACCAAAGACAACTCGGTTGAGATGCCATGAGCCTATAAGGGTAGCTTCTTCCTGCTTGTCGCAAGAAACCACCATCATAGAGACCACTGCCACAAAGGCAAACGCCTTGAACAAAGATGAAAATCTAGACTTCATAATTGCAAATACTTGCGATTAGATTAGTTGAAGTAATACTTGAGACCAACGGTAGGAGCAAGGGTAAGACCAAATGAGAAGTTTGAATATTTGGTGTCGTCCTGAGTATAGCCGTTGTAGTTCAAAGAAGCAACATTCAGATTGATAGCCACATTGTCGGTAATGCGGGTTTCGAAGCGGCCAATAGCCAAAGAAACGCCGAAAGTGTTATAGCTGTCGGTGGTGGTGTTCGTCATAGAACCATAAGTTACTTCTTCTTTCGTGG
The DNA here is from genome assembly GCA_964423935.1 of uncultured Bacteroidales bacterium. Taxonomy (GTDB): domain Bacteria; phylum Bacteroidota; class Bacteroidia; order Bacteroidales; family UBA1402; genus UBA1757. Next base: position 5,499 of record CAYRHC010000085.1, read on the forward strand.
AAATGCTGTAACCTTTAACGGTAAGCGCGGGAGCATAGTAGATGTTGCTCATAATGGGCAGATAGTAAGCGGCACCGATGCCATAGTTCCAAGTGGTAGAGTTGCTCTTGATGTTGTCGTTGGGTTTGCTTGTGCTGAGATCAACACCGGCCATAGCAAAAACTTCGAGGTTGTCGATAACGAAATAACCTACGCGGGGGCTAATGCCGAAGCTGGTAACGTTGCTCTTGGTGGTTGTCGTCGTTGAACCAGATTCCGTTGTAGCAGCATTAGAGTTGAAACCAAGCGACAAATCGCCGCCTACACTAAGATCACCTTGATTTTGTGCCATCATCACGGTTGACATCATAATAGCTGCCAAACCAAGAAAAATTTTCTTCATAACGTTTTTAACAATTAAAAATTTGTGTATTAAAAAAGGCCTTGCCTTGTCGACAAGGCCTCAAAATTCAAAGCCCCTAAGACGCACTTCCGGGTGCGTTCGTTACAATTTTTCGATATTTTATGAATAAATCTGCAGTAATATTCCCCGTTTTGCCACTATCCGCATCATATTCAGTAGAAAGCATGGGATAAACAAGTTCCATAACATCGTCGTACACATCTACGCGCATCAACAGGCTCAAGTATTCAGGATCGTTGCCAATCATAACCAAATACGGACCGTCCGACTCCTCTACCCAGCGCATAATGCCATTTTCCACAGCTTCGCCCTTGGTGCCAAGGCCGGGCATATAATTATTGCCGAAGGCAACTACACCGCCGTCTTCATAAAACCGCAAGCCGGCAACTTCCCCAGATTCTTCATAAGCATCCATCATGTTCAGATTCATCTGGGTGTTATCGAAAGTGAAGCGGAGTCCATATGTTTCGCATTGCCACACACCAACCAGCGGGTTGGTTCCTACCTTTTCGCATGCCACTGCCATGCAGCCCAAAAAGGCCAAGAGTGTCATGACTTTTAAAAGATTGTACAACTTATTCATATGATACCTCCTTTTTATAGGGGGGGGGGTACTCAGAGAGTCCACCCGAGTTGTTGCAAATCTAATTATGATTTCGGGAAATTATTCTCCGAGATGCAAGAAAAATTATCATTTTTGCTAAAATAAATAGCATTTGATTTTGTTGTGTTTTCTGAAATGTTTTCTACTTTTGAGGTCTGGTGAATGTCTTCGCTCAATTCAAGCATTTTTCTACGCAATTTTCAAGCATTTCAAATATGATGAAAAATCTTCGTTTCAGCCTTATAGGCAGTCTTTTGTGCTGTTTGTTGCTGGGCAGTTTGCGCGCCCAAGCCGACAACGACATTCTAAAGCTTATAGAACAATCTGCACCTTATATCGAA
>CAYRHC010000086.1:0-6743 GCA_964423935.1 uncultured Bacteroidales bacterium
CTGTCCAAGTGGCGGAATGTTTTGATGCCTGCGGGGCTTTCCTCTACTTTTCCACCGGCATGGAATATGCCTACATCAACCTTCTGACACCCAAGAAGGCTTTTCGCCAGACCCTAAGCCTGCTCCGCGACTTGTATGTGGCTCCCGCCTATCCCGCCGAGGATGTCAAGGTGGTACTCGAACAACGTTACCAGCAGTTTCTGGTTGACCGTGAAAAGGTGCAGGTACGCGCCACCATGGCCATGAACGGGCTGCTCTTCGGAGAGCAACATCCTTACGGACGTCAGTTGCAGGAGACCGACTTTGAGCATTTCGACCGTGAACTGCTGTTGGATTTCCATCGGCAGCATTATCAGCCCTCGCGCACGGAAATGCTACTGGTGGGCGATGTGGGCGATGAAGAATTGGCTATTTGCGAAGACTGTTTCGGCGCGTCGCTCACCGGAGGCCCGCAGACCGATGCTCCCGTCGATTTTCCGCCCGCCTGCCCCGCTGCGCCCACGCAACTTTTCCTGCCCAAGGCCGATGCCCTGCAGGCTGCCGTACGCTTCTCCTTTCCGCTTGTCAGCCTTCAGCATCCCGATTTTGTGCCGCTCAAGGTGCTGAATGCCCTTTTGGGCGGTTTCTACGGTAGCCGGCTTATGACCAGCATTCGCGAGCAGAAGGCCTATACCTACGGTATCTATTCATCGCACACGGTTTACCGCGACCATTCCTATATCGACATCGAGACCCAGACCGACCTGCGTTTTGTCAAGCCGCTCATAGAAGCTGTTTACGAAGAAATCGACCGGCTGCAGAACGAGCTGGTGACTGAGGATGAACTACAATTGCTGCACCAGTATCTTTCGGGTGAATATGCCCGTATGATGGATGGTCCCTTCACCTTGTCCGACATCTACATTTCCTGCGCCGCTGTGGGTATGCCGCTCCTTGCTATGGAAAAACAGATGCAGGCCATGAAGGCCGTCGATGCCGGGCAAATACGAAGTGTGGCCCAACGCTATCTCCGACGCGAGGCTGCCTATCAGGTTTGCGTGGGCGGAACGGGTTTGGACGAGTGACATTTTCCTTCAACACTCTATGGACAAGCAGGAAGACAGCTATGCTAATATCGTCAAGTCGACGGGTATATTCGGGGGCTCACAGCTCTTCAATATACTGATAGGCGTGTTACGCACCAAAGTGGTGGCCGTGCTGCTCGGGCCCAACGGCCTTGGACTGATGAGCTTGTACCAGTCGGTAGTGGATATGCTGCGTTCTTTTTCCGATTTGGGCTTGAGCTTCAGTTCCGTGCGCGATTTGTCGGCGGCCCGGGCTTCCAAGGATCCGGCCCGTCTTAGCAAGATGCTCTCGGTGTTCCGTCCGCTGTTATGGTTTACGGCCTTGCTCGGAGCCTTGCTCTGCATTGCTTTTTCGCGTCAAATCAGCCTGCTGGCCTTCAAGGACGAAGCGCATGTGCTTCCCGTCTGCTGTTTGTCGCTGGCCGTGTTCATGACCACACTCTCGGCCGGACAGCGTGCTGTGTTGCAAGGACTGCGCCGCATCGGCGATATGGCCAAGGCAAATATCTTGGGCAGTCTGCTCTCTTTTCTGGTCTGCGCCGTCTTGTTTTGGCTGCTGGGCGAAAAGGCCATCATTCCTGCTATCCTGCTGATGTCTTTCTGCCTGTTGATGGTATCGGCCTACTACACTTTGCGCCTCAAACTCAACTACCTGCCGGTGGGCTTGAAGGAAATATTCATCAAAGGACGCTCCATGTTGCGCCTGGGCTTTTTCAGCATGACGGTGGGACTCATTGCCAGCCTGTGCAACTTTTTGATGCGTTCGTGGATAGGACAGTGGGGCAGCCTCGACGATTTGGGTTGCTATCAGGCTACCTGGGCCATTACCGCCATGTCGCTATCGGCCATCTTTACCGCCATGGCAGCCGACTATTATCCCAGACTCTGTGCCATCTGCGACGACAACGCCGCCATATCTCGTTCGGTGAATGAACAATTCCGCATCTCGGTGCTGATATCTTCGCTGGTGGTGATGTTGATGGTGGTGCTGGCCGGCTACGTCATCAGGATATTCTATTCGTCCAAGTTTCTGCCCGCCGTGCCTTTGTTGCAGTGGCAGGTGCTGGGCTGTTTCCTCAAGGTGATGAACTGGCCGCTGGCTTATGTGGTGCTCGGCAAGGCCAAGGGTTGGATGTATTTGGGTATCGAAAGCTTGTGGTATGCCATTTATCTGGGAGCCTTTGCCTTGCTTTGGCCCGCTTGCGGGTTGATGTCGGCAGCCTATGCCTATTGCCTGGCGCACATCGTCTATACCTTGGTGGTGTATCTGTTGGTACGCCGTCTTTGCCAGTTCTCGATAGCCGGTTATAATGTGCGTATCATTCTGATATTCTGCACTTTGGTGCTGGCAGTATTCTTGCTCTCGCAGATGGCTATGCCGCAAGTCTATAAGCTTTTGTCACAATTGTTTGTGCTCTTGGCCGCGATAGTTTATCTTTGCTACGAAATTCGTCAGATATGGTCTTGGCAAGACTTGAAAGCGGCTCTTGCCAAGCGTTTGAAAAAACGTCAGTGATATGGGCAAGCCTTTGGTTTCTGTGATATTGCTCTGCTATAACCAGGAAGATTTCGTTGCGCAGGCAATAGAATCGGTTCTGGCGCAGGAATGTGATTTCGATTACGAGATTATTTTGGCCGATGATGCCTCCAGCGACGATACGCCCCGTATCTGCCGGCAATACCAGCACATTTATTCCGACAAGATAGTCTTGCAGCTCAATGACCGCAACAAGGGTCTGTGTCGCAATTATTTCGACTGTGTGCAAATGGCTCAGGGCGACTATATAGCCGATTGTGCCGGTGACGATTTCTGGATAGACTCCCATAAGTTGCAGCGCGAAGTGGACGCTTTCCGTGCGCACCCCGATGTGAGCATTGTCTATTCGCAATGGAAGGTTTGGTTGCAGAACGCCCAAGAGTTTGCGCCCACCGAGCAGCTGTTCACGAGCGGCATCTACCGGCGCAACGATTACGGGCCCGCTACTGTGGCGCGTTTCCTGTCCAAACAGTTTATGCCTGAGATTGTGCTCTCGGCCTCCTGCTACCGCAAGGATATCGTGTTGCAGGCCTATCGCGGACATCCAACGGTTTTTACCGGAGCTGCCGTTGTGGCCGAAGACCTGACGGTGACCGCTGCGCTCCTCATGGCCGGTCCGGCCTGTTACCTGCCTTACGAACATCTGGCCTATCGTCAGTTGGACGAGTCGGTGAGCCACAGCAAAGACCCGGGCAAGAAGCATCGTTTTATCTGGGATTGTGCCCGCCAGAGCTACTGCATCGCCATGGAGCTGGGCTTGAGCCGCCGCTCTATCAAGACCTTCATGAAGAAAAATCTGCGTGACGAGCTGCATTATGCCTACAAGACACGTAATGAAGACTTCGCCAAGGAAATATATCATTTTTGGCGGAAAGCCGGTTATCGACGCCGTCCCAAAGATGTCATCAAATATTTGTTGACCCTATTCCTATCTTAGAATTATGACACACAAAATATTGATGTTGCTCAGCACTTTCCCTTCGTTGGGAGGTGTTCAGAAACAGAGTCTGCAACTGTCTTTCGCTTTGCGAGAGGCCGGTCACGAAGTCTTTTTTGCCGCTTGGAAATCCGCTGCCGCTTGTGAGTTGCCCGAGTCTTTCCCATTCGAACTCGTCTATCTGCCCGACAAGGAGAACCTTCATTCGCGCGACAATTCCGATTTTCTGTATCAGTATATTGTGCACAAATCTATCGACATCGTGCTGAATCAGGGCGTGGAATTGCTGATATACCAGCGCTTTAACGGTTCGGAAAAGCATAAGGTAATCAATGTGCTGCATGCGGAACCATCGTGGCTGTTCCAACGCCGCCGACATATGTCTTTGCCCCGGCAGGCTTGGCGACTTTCGCGCTGGAAGGCTGATTTGCGCTGCGCCTACGTGCGTCTATGTCCGGGTCATTCCGACAAGAAAGTGGTACAGATGCTTATGGATGAAATAACCCAGGCTGCCGCTTATGTGGTGTTGCATCCTTCGTATAAGGAAAAGATTCTTTCGCTCTTGCCCTCCGACAAGCAGATAGCTTTGCGCCGCAAGGTATACGCCATTCCCAACCCGGTGGGCGCTTCAAGTGTTGTAAGCAAAGGCGAAAAAATTGTGCTTTATGCCGGTCGCCTGTCGTGTGCCGACAAGGGCGTGGATACTTTGTTGCGCGTCTGGGCCAAGGTTCAGCAGCAATTGCCCGACTGGCAGCTGCATTTGCGTGGCGATGGTCCGGACAAGTCCAAGCTGCAGCGACTGGCGCGTCGCCTGTCGCTGCAGAACGTTCAGTTCCTGCCCGCCCTCAACGACGACAGCATCTATGCCGAGGCTTCGGTCTTCGCCCTGACTTCGCGCACGGAAGCACAGGGCCTTGGTCTGATGGAAGCTCAGCAGGCGGGTATCGTGCCGGTGGCTTTCGAACTGAACGAGATGATAAGCGAAATGCTGCAACAGGGCAAAACGGGATTGCTGGTGCCGGCTCGCGATGAGCAGGCATACGCCCAGGCTTTGCTGCAAATTTGCCAGGATGACGACTTGCGTGCCACCATGTCGCAAGCGGCCCGTCTGCATATGCAAAACTACCGTATGGACAAGGTGCTGCCTTTGTGGCTGCGTCTTTTCGATGAATGTTGATAGCTGATGCGTCTTATGTCCCGTTCCCTTGGAATACTCTTGAGCCTGACACTGCTGCTGAGCTCTTGCCAGACCTCCGACAACCAGTTGTATACAGCCAAAGTCTATCGTGGCGATTTTTATCATCGCTTGCAGGTGGAAGGTCAGGTACAGCCCAATGCCACCGTACTTGTTCCGGTAAGTGACGACAATGCCTGGACGGTTATCCAGTGGGTAGTGGACGATGGTACATACGTACACGAAGGCGATGTGGTATGCGTGCTGGACAGTTCCGAGTTCCTGCAATACCGCGAGCAGATATTGTTGACCATAGAATCGGGGAAGCTTTCCTATCAAGCGGGCGTTGCCAGGCTCAATTCGCAATATGCCGAGTTGGAGGCCAAGGCCAAGAGCAACGAGGTGCAGGCACGTCTTTCACGCCTCGACTCTCTGCAGTTGGCCTACTACACGCCCACGCAACGCAAGATTGCCGAACTCAATCTGCGCAAGAATGCCATAGAACAAGCCAAGCTCGACCGTCAGCTGGCCACGACCAAAGTGGTGAACGAGGCTGAACTCAAACGGCTCGAAATGGAGTTGCGTCAGTACGAAGAATTGGAACAGCGCTATTCCGAGGTGCTGAAAGGCGCTGTTGTCAGGGCTCCGGCCGATGGCATGATACTCCTGGCCACCAGTCGCGATGACGATTCTCGCAAAATCCTCCCCGGAGAGTATATCGCCCGTATGGTGGGGCGTATAGTCACAGACGACGGACGTTACGTGCAGATGCAGGTGTCCGAGCAGGACGTGAAGCGCATCGACAAAGGCCAAGAGGTGAGCTATCGTTTCCCGGGTCAGCCCCAGTGGACGGCCAGCGGCAAGATACTGTCCAAGACGCCCGTCGGACGGCAGTTCGTGAAGGGCTCTTCGCTGCAGGTCTTCGACGTGACGGCCAGTATCGACTCCTGCACCGAAGTGCCTATGCCCGAGATGACGGCCCAATGCCAAGTTTGTCTGCGCCATATTCCCGACACGCTGATGCTGCCTTTGGTGGCTGTGTTTGAGGAAGATAGTGCGCGTGTGGTGTACGTAAAGCAAGAACATAACAAATACAGACGTCAACAGGTGAGCGTGGCCGCCCAATCGCCTTTCGAAGTGGTTCTGAGCCAAGGACTGCAAGAAGGAGACGAGGTGGCGCTTATCAAACCTGCTGACAATCATATTATCAATCTACACTGATATGCGGTATAAGAAAACGCTAAGTTGGCTCTGCCTGGCCCTGATGTTGGTGTCCTGTTCCTCCAAACGAGGCAAGGACGTAGTGATTCCGGTAGCGGAAGTGCGTCAGGGGACCTTCTACATCGACCTTTACGAAGAAGGCGAAGTACAGTCTACCCAGTCGCTCATCATTTCTTCGCCCGAAGTCTCGTGGCGCTATGGCAACAACCTCAAGATTGCCACCCTGATTGAAGACGGTTCGGCCGTAGAAAAGGGCGACACGCTGATGACTTTTGATGCCAGCGAGGTGCGCAAGGCCATCGTCGATGCCCAACAGCGTCTGGAACTGAGCTATGCCGAGCTGGAAAAAATCAAGGCTCAGCACGAGAATGCTCTCGAAGGTCAGATTTCCGACTATGAAGTGAGTGAGATTTCTCTGGAAATAACGCGCTTGAACTTGGAATCGGCCCAATACGAGGCAGATATCAAGAAACAGGAGATACAGCTCAGTTTGGAGCAGGCCGAGATTTCCCTGCAGCAAGCCAAGGAACAGATAGAAAACACGCGCCGCACGCAAAAGGAAGAACTCTATCAGAAACAATTGAACATCCGTCAGTCGGAGCAGGAACTGGAAGATGCACGCACCACTTTGCAGAGTCTGGTGGTGACTGCACCTTCGGCCGGAATTGTCATTATCCGTAACAACTATTCCACTCAGGCAAAATACCAAGAAGGCGAGTCGGTATGGTCGGGACAGCAGATGATAGAACTGCCTAACCTGCGCGAAATGAAGGCCGAGATGAAGGTGAACGAGGTGGATATTTCCAAGTT
>CAYRHC010000087.1:0-6722 GCA_964423935.1 uncultured Bacteroidales bacterium
ATTATCTTTCCCGGCGCGGATGCCACCGACACGATACCGGCACAGTGAATAACGCAAGTATCCTTTCCGGCACCCTCAAAGAAGTCGAACAGCGAAGATTTATCGCAAACATCGCCGTAAACTTTTGTGATACCGGGTGGAAGATGGTTTTCGAGTCGGTCTCCCTTCAGCACAAGACACCTTACATCCTTACCAGCAGACACCAATTTCTCGGCAATGACACCACCAAGAAAACCGGTTGCTCCAGTAAGTAAGAACTTGCTATACATATGTCGTGTCGGAAAAAGATAAATGAAAAAAACACTGTTGTCCTCAGCGATCAAGAATCTTCTTGCTCGTCTTTTTACCGTTTTCGTAAACATCGGTCTTCACGGAAACTCCCGGCGGAGCCTCATCGTAAACCATTCCTTGCAGGTCGGTGTAATAGGTGGATGTGGGACGACCCTTAAGATTGTTAATCCCCACAGTATTACTTATGGGAACATACCCGCTTTCCGCAACTATGCTTTGGCCCGCCGGTGTTGTCAGAAACTCGAATAAGGTATATGCTGTGGAAGCTTTGTCAACATCGGAGCGGACAGCTGCATAGACATCCGTTATATACGGATATGTCTCGTTGATGATATTATCCTTGGTCATAGAAACCCCGTCTACACCAATAGCTTTGGTCGATTCACGACCAACAATTACACTGAAATAGTAAAAGGGAGAAAATGCAATACCCATGGTATCGCCCTCAATCTGACGATAAGGGGAGAGCATGTCAAACCCAACATAAAACACTGGACACTGTTTGATGGTAAGCCCGGCCATAATGGTTGTTTCGAATTTTTCCTGACTGCCGGAATTTGAATTTCTCACATAGGGAACGATTTCAGCATCCAGGCCTCCAACCTCTTCCCAATTGGTGATAGCTCCGGTATAAATGCCTTGAATTTGGGCGGTTGTAAGATTGTTCACCGGATTAGCCGGATTGACCAAAAAGGCCAGCGCGTCTTTGGCTATGGGCTTTTCAGTCAGAGCAACGCCTTTTTCGTTGGCATAAACGCGCTCGTCTCTCGAGATAGAGCGGGCGGTGATTATCAACTCCACCCTTCCATCAATAAGATTTAAGAAAGAGGAATGAGTATTCGATGAGTACAATTTTTTGAATATTTCTTCTCCTTCAGAATATGGTGTCAGTCGAACCACCTTTATGTCATCATTCGGATGACGGAACCCTTCAAATTCCCATATATAGTCGTATCCAAGAATTCTGAAAGCCATTATTCTGCGCAGTGGTGTGGTAGAATCAGAACCATCAATAATGGGGAAATTTTCATCTGTGATGCCCAGATAGCTATAGGGAGATCCTTCTTTCTCTGCATATAGTGGCAGTATCGATAAGGCAGTTATCAATAATATTATGAGTAGTTTCATAGGTGGGCTAATTAGTTGATCAGAATGTCTCATCCCAATTGAGGATTTGCCGAGAAATATTTTGTTTCCACAATCGTTTGCAAAAACAAGTACGCAAGGCCCAATAGGGCATATAAGGTGGTGGTAAGTGCTTTTCGTGCCATATATAATTGTTTTGAGGTTGATCCTTCTCTTGTACATGGTATACGCTGTGCCATCACAATGTGCAAAAAGAGCTTATCACTAAGCCACAATACCAAATATTCGGCTATAAAAATACAACAAATTTTAAAAGAACCAAGAATTCGTGTGAAAATAATTAAAACGACTAAGACGAGCAAGAAGTTTCTTAATCGCTGAGGGCGGCGGAACGAATGGCCGATGAAGATCAAGAAGGTAGATACGCGATTATCTTAGTGGCAGAACAGAAAGCCGAAGTAGAGCCTTGGGCCACGCACAAAGTCGGGCTGCCCGGATGACCGGTTGGTCTGTTTAAGGTTATAAAGAAAGTGCGGCAGAAAACTGCCGCACTGTCCTTTGTCATCAATAAGGTCTATCTCTTCTTCACGAGAGACCTGATGATTTTTTGTATGTATCAACAAAGATTACAGGGCTTTGCCGTCGGAGCCAAGCACATTGACAATCTTGTGGATATAGAGTTTCTTCATGCTTTCGCGGGCAGGCGTCAAATACTTGCGGGGGTCGAATTCGGCAGGATTCTCGGCCAAGGCCTTGCGAATGGCAGCGGTCATGGCAAGACGCGAGTCGGAGTCGATGTTGATCTTGCAAACAGCACTCTTGGAAGCCTCACGCAGTTGCTCTTCGGGAATACCCACAGCAGCCACCAGCTTGCCGCCGTACTTGTTGATGGTGTCCACTTCTTCTTGGGGCACCGATGAAGAGCCGTGCAGAACGATGGGGAAACCGGGCAGCTTGGCCTCAACTTCGTGCAGTACGTCGAAGGCCAATGGAGGAGGTACCAGACGGCCGGTCTTGGGATCGAGCGTGCATTGTTCGGGTTTGAACTTGTAGGCACCGTGGCTGGTACCGATAGAAATAGCCAGCGAATCGCAGCCCGTGCGGGTAGCAAATTCAATTACTTCTTCGGGCTTGGTGTAGTGCGACTGTTCAGCGGCAACTTCTTCTTCCACGCCGGCCAAAACACCCAGTTCGGCTTCTACCGTAACATCGTATTTGTGAGCATATTCAACAACCTGACGGGTGATGGCGATGTTCTCTTCGAAAGACTTGGACGAAGCATCGATCATAACCGATGAGAAGCCCATGTCGACACAGCTCTTGCAGAGTTCGAAGCTATCGCCGTGGTCGAGGTGCAGTACAATTTGGGGCTTTTCCCAGCCTAGTTCTTTGGCGTAGGCAACAGCGCCTTCAGCCATATAGCGCAGCAAGGTTTGGTTGGCGTAGTTGCGGGCGCCCTTGGACACCTGCAGGATAACGGGCGATTTAGTCTCGGCGGCAGCCATGATGATGGCCTGCAGCTGTTCCATGTTGTTGAAGTTGAAGGCAGGAATTGCATAGCCTCCGGCCACAGCCTTGGCGAACATCTCTTTGGTGTTGACCAGGCCTAGATCTTTGTAATTAACCATAGTAGTATTAAATTGAATTAGAATTTTCTCTCGGAGAATAACGGGACAAAATTAGTCTATTTATTTCTAATGCCGCTAAAATTGTAAGGCGATTTTTTTGTATTTGCCATTTTTTACCTACTTTTGCGGGCCAATATAGATTCATTGCGTCTATAGGCGCAAGGCCCCTGTAAAAACGGCTTTCTGAGTCTTTGAACGCTGGGTCTCAATACATTAGCATATATAACTAATAAAAATAACCATAATGAAAAAGAATTTACATCCTGAAAACTATCGTCCCGTTGTCTTCAAGGACATGTCGAACGGCGATATGTTTGTTTCCCGCTCGACGATTGCGACCAGGGAAACCATCGAGTACGAAGGAGAAACCCTGCCTTTGGTAAAGCTGGAAATTTCTTCTACCTCGCATCCCTTCTACACAGGTAAGTCGAAATTGGTCGACACTGCCGGTCGCGTAGACAAGTTCATGCATCGTTACGGCAACCGCAACAAGAAATAAGACAGCGGAAACATCAAGCCTCAAGGCCATCGGAAGTATCTTCCGGTGGCCTTTTTTGTGCCCGCTTTTTTGACTTGTATTTCTATGCATTTTAAACAATTTTGACCATATTTGCGGGCTGGAATGATCCACAACGAACCTACAACTAACTGTTATTATGAACAATACTGTCACCAAGACCATGCAGGCGCTACTGTGCACCCTGATGTCCATTTTGCCGCTTTGCACAACGGCACAGACTTATACTTATCGTGCCGAAAGTTTCGAAGAGGCTGTCTGGGATGCCAAAACAGCCACTGTCACTTCGGCTACCGGCACGTGGACGGTGAATAAGAACTACCGAGACAGCACCCAAGCCCAAGACGGCAGTTACAGCCTTTTTCTGGCTTCGAAAAGCGGCATCACCACACCATGTTTGAGCGAGGGTGCAGGTTCGCTGGTGTACTATGCCTATAATCAAAACCGACAGGTTACCGTTGAGGCTTCGGCCGACAATGTGAATTGGACAACGCTGACCAGCTACAAGGAAACCACCGGCTGGGCCAAGCGCATTGTCACCGTCAACGATGCCAGTGTGCGCTATATCCGCCTGACGATCAATTCCAACAAGAGCTTCTATCTCGATAATGTCATCGTGACCAAACCCGATGGTTGCAATGCCGATGGCAAGCTTATCGTGCCGGCTCTGGCCGCCGCTTATTTTACGCAGGATTTTGAGAATACGGCCACCTACCCTTCATCCAAGGAAAGTTGCACCACCGAGACCAAATTCAATGTGGACGGTCAGGGCGAATGGCTCTACTGCAACGCCTACAAGAGCACCAACGAATCGTATATCACCGATGGTTCGGGACATTCCTTGCGTATGCTCAAGGCTACGTCTTATGTGGTAACCCCCTTGCTCAGTCAAGGTGTGGTAGGGCTGTCGTTCAACGAAGGCCGCACGGGCAAGACGCTTAACATCTACACCTCTACCGATGGTGGTCAGACCTGGACCATTTTCAAGCAAGACTACAAGACCGAAACCTTCAATAGCTTCATTATCAGTGAACAGGATGTGAATCGCATTAAAATTGCCAACGAAACCACCAAAGGCGACCTCGACTTGGACAATCTTTGCGTCACAGCTTATCCGCAAGGAACGCCGGCTAGCCTGCTCACGGGAGAGGCTGCCGACATTACCGCTTCTACGGCCAAAGTGCAGGCCGGCATGACCTCGGCCGGCGACCGTAGCATCAACGAGTGGGGTATCTGCTGGAGCATCGACAACCAGACACCCACCTTAGTGACGGACAAGCGTGTCAAGGCTTCGGCTGTTGTCAATGAGAGTAGCCTGATGCCCCTTGAAACCAAAGTTACGCTGAGCGGCTTGGCTGCATCGAGTATCGTTTATTATCGCGCCTACGCTTTTGGCCTGGCCGGAGTAAGTTATGGCGATGTAAAGAACTTCAAGACCCTGGCACCAAGTTTAGCTACGCTTGGCACTGATGAACCCCGCGCCGACGATTATAGCGATGAAAAATCCGTCTATGTGATTGTGGGTGGACAAGTGCTTGACTATGGCGGTGCCGAGCCAAGCGAAGTGGGTATCTGTTATGGAACATCGCCCGCTCCCGCCATGGATGGAGCCAAAGCCAAATGTGTTCTCGCCGACGGTTCTTTCAGTGTTTCTCTTCCCTTACAACAGGAAACCACCTACTACTTCCGCGCCTATGCCGTCAACGAAGTTGGCGTTGCTTACGGTCCTGAACGTCAGTTTACTACATCTAAGATTGTCGTTCCGGAATACGCCCACAAAGTATATTATTGCGACCCTGCTGGCGACGATGCCACAGCCGATGGCAGTCTGGAAAAGCCCTTCTTTTCTTTGCAAAAAGCGGCCGATTTGGTGCAGGCGGGTGATACCATTTATATGAATGCCGGGACCTATGCCTATTCGCAGCGTATCAATATGGGCACCATCGGTCAGCCCAACAGCGGTATGATTGCTCTTTTCGCCCGAGGCGGCAGGGCTGTGCTCGACTTTTCGTCCATGGCGGTGGCCGATGCCAATCAAGGCATTCGTCTGACGGGTAGCTATTGGCATTTCTACGGTATCGACATCAAGGGCGCAGGCGACAATGGTTTGCTTATTGAACGCAATAAGCCTTCGGGTGGTAGTTACAGCGATATTGCTGCCCTTACCGAGCAGGCCCACGATAACGTCATCGAGAATTGTGCTTTCTACCAGAACCGCGACTCAGGCTTGCAAATGAAGAATTTGGCCGAGAACAACCGTGTAATCAATTGCGATGCTTATTGGAACTGCGACCCCGATATGGGCGATGCCGATGGCTTTGCCGTGAAGATTTCGCATGGTACGGGCAACTATTTCTACGGCTGCCGGGCTTGGAACAACTCCGATGACGGCTGGGACCAGTTTATCAAGAAAGATGGCGGTTTTCCCGATGATATCACTACTACGCTTGAATATTGTTGGGCCTTCAACAATGGTTATCTCGAAGACGGCACGGCCGGTTCGGGCAATGGCAACGGTTTCAAGATGGGCAGCGACCAAGGCCGCAACAACGTGATACTGAACCGCTGCCTGGCTTTCAACAACCTCAACAAAGGCTTCGACCAGAATCACAATACGGGCAGCATGATACTGAACAACTGCTCGGGCTATGCTGCCAAAGACCTCAGCTCCAAGAGTCATTACACCTACCGTCTGGACGAGGCCGTGGCCACCGGCAAGGAAATCCGCTTGACCAACTGTGTGGCTGTGAGCGATGGTATTGCCGACCGCAACAAATCGGCTTATGCGCCTTACAGTGTGGTGGGCACTCTAATCACCTGCGATATGAATACCCAGCCGTCCGACTTCAAGAGTGTAGATGCCGCGGGTATGGACGGCCCGCGCGACAGCGCGGGCAGCTTGCCGCAACTCTCCTTTATGCGCATCGTCGATGGCAACGCCAAGCTTATCGACAAGGGCAGTGAAGTGACTCCTTACGAAGGCGAGTACCGCAACGCCGAAGGTATCGTTTACAAGGGTGTGGCACCCGACTTGGGCTGCTTCGAAACCTCTGGTGACGCAACGGCCTTGCCACGCGCCAGGGTTTCGGCCACTACCGATACCCGTCTGAACATGACGCCCCTGGCAGGCGGCCGCCTTTTGCTGAGCATTAATGGCGATACCGATGCCACTGCGCTACATCGGCTGTGTATCTACGACG
>CAYRHC010000088.1:0-6658 GCA_964423935.1 uncultured Bacteroidales bacterium
CCACCGAGCATCTCGGACTGCATGCCACCTACAACCGCCAATATCGTTATATCGAAGAGAACCTCTTTATTCCCGGTGTCGACAACCAAGCCATCTATCCGCAATATTACGGTATAGGCAGCAACACCGTGCGTATGGCTGTGGCCGAAAGCCGCAACAACTACTTCGATTTGCGTGCCAACTACCGTAATACCTTCGACCGCATCCACCAAGTGGCTGCCAACGCCGGTGCCCGCATCATGACCACTTCGCACGAATACGACCTGTCTACGGGCTACAACACGGCCAACGACTACTACTCGACCCTCGACAAGACCACCGACGAGCAATACACCAGCGGCTACATCAACAACTGGGTGTGGGCCAACTACTACCTGCAGGGCCAGTACACTTGGAAACAGCTGCTCGCCCTCGACCTGACGGCCACCATCGACGGTAGCTCGGTCAGCGGCCTTTCCGCTCCGCTTTACTACTTCTACCCCGCCGCCAAGCTGAGCTACCTGCTGGGTAACCACAGCTTTATGCCTTCGTGGGTGAACGACCTGCGTCTGAGTGCCGAGTTTGCCAAGAGCGGTAACAGCCGTTTCTCGAGCAACTATGCCAAAAACTACTACACGGGTGCCAACTTCTTCGATTTGGGTGCCATTATCCGTCACGATATTCCCAACACCCTTTTGGAGCCCGAGAAGCAGAACCAGAGCCGCATCGGCCTGCAGGCCAGCCTCTTTAAACAGCGTCTGCAAGTGGAAGCTTCCGGCTATAACACCTACGCCTACGACCTGCTGATTCCGCAGGATATCTCGAGCGTGTACGCTTCGGGCAACTATTATGCCAACGTGGCCGCCATCGCTTCTCAAGGCTATACGGCATCGTTGCGTGCCGCCATCGTGGAGAGCAAGGCCGTATCGTGGACGCTGGGCGGTAATATCAGCTTCAACAAGAGCGTTGTCAAGGACTTGGGCGAGCAGGACGAACTCAGCATCACCTACAGCGACTATAGCGACAACGAAGACGCTGTGGTAAAGCTCAAGGTGGGCGAAGCTCCCTATCAGTTCTACGGCTACCGTACCGACGGTATCTACAGCACTAGTGCCGAAGCCGCTGCCGCCGACCTGACATCGGTCTACAACACCAAATACCAGGCCGGCGACGTTCGCTTTGTCGACAGCAACAACGACAAGGTTATCAACGAACAGGACAAAGTACTGCTGGGCAGCTCGCGTCCCGACTTCTTCGGTTCGATATTCAGCAGCCTGCGCGTTGGCCAATTCAGTTTGGCGGCCCAAATCAACTACAGCATCGGCGGCAAAATCTACAATGCCGTACGCCGTCAGATGGAATCGATGGAGAACTTCCACAACCAGTCGACTGCCGTGCTGAACCGCTGGCAAGTTGAAGGCCAGCAGACCAGCATGCCCCGCGCCGCCTACGGCGACCCCAACGGCAACAACATCTTCTCCGACCGTTGGCTGGAAGATGCCAGCTATGCCAAGCTTGGTCGTCTGACGCTCAACTATGCCATCAATCTGCCCAACGCCAACTTCATCCACTCGGGCAACGTCTGGATTAGCGGCGAGAATCTCTTTACCTGGAGCAACTACTTGGGCAACGACCCCGAACTGGCCTACAGCTACGACGACTTCCTTTACGGTATCGATTATGCCAAGGTGCCTAATCCCAGAACCATCAAAATCGGTTTCAACCTGAACTTCTAAAAACTGCGTATTATGAATATGAAAAAAATACTGATACTGACCCTGGGAGCGGCATTGCTCTTTTGTTCCTGCCGCGAGATGTTCCAGACCGATCCCGACGATGTCATCAACCGGGAAGACTACATCGGCCAGGACGATGAGATGTACCGTGGTTTTCTGGGCATTATGACTCGTATGCAGGAAGCCGCCGACCATGCCATCATTCTTACCGATACGCGTGGCGACTACTTCCAGACCACCGACAATGCTCCACTCGACTTGCAGAAAATCTACACCTACGAGGCCACCGACGGCAACGAATATGCCGACCCTGCGCCTTATTATTCGGTGGTGATTGCCTGCAACGACTATATCGACAAGATGAAGCAATACCGCGAGAAGGTTGGCGACGAAATGGACAATACCGCCATTGACAATTTCAATGCACTTATTTCCAGCACCATCCGTCTGAAAGTCTGGGCTTATCTCAAGCTGGGCAGCATCTATGGCGAGGCCGTCTGGTTCGATGACCCCTTGGAAGAGAAAATTGACTTGAGCAACAGCGACGTGTTCACCCACTGCCAGATGCCCCAGCTCATCGACCGTTGCGTGAACCTGCTCGACAGCGGGCTGGTGCTCTACAACAACCAGCGTATCGGCTCCAAACTGAGTATGGACTGGGCCGCCTGGCATACCGACGCCGAAGTCACCACCGACTACGACCACTGGAAATTCATGGTACCCGAATGGCGTTCGCTGCGCTGCGAACTGCTGCTATGGCGCGGCCGCCCCGAAGACTACCTTTGGGTAAGGGACGAAGTGATTACCTATCTGTACAAGGTGCATACGGGAACCATCAACGATGGCCTGGAGGTTGCGTACGACGACTGGCGCTTTGCCTGCAATATTCCTATCCGCACCGGTGCCGACAACTTGTATGCCACCGAATACTACCGCACCTTCTTCAATGAGCTGTACAACGCCAGCAACTTCACCAACTTCTATCAGGTGATTACCGGCATTATGTACGACTACAAGCACAATCAGCGTAACCGCATCATCGAGTATTTCTGTCCCGTAACGCCCGGCAAATACTACCTGCGTCCCTCCAGCTTTGCCATCGGCAAATACGGTGAGTCTGACCTGCGCGGGCTGGTGCAGCGCAACAATATCGATGTTATCAACGGCGACACGGCCTTTGTCAAGTATTACTATCATCGTGGCGAATGGCTGCGCAACCGCATTGTGGAAATTCATCCCGTCATTCCTTTGTTCCGCGGTCACGACTATCATTTCTATCTGGCCGAAGCCGAAAACCATCTGGGCAACTGGCATCAGTCGGAAGTGATTATGAACGAAGGCGTTACCAATGAGTTTGCCGACAAGACCCTGCCCAACTATTGGCACAGTGCGTACAGCACTTGGTTCTGCCCCTCGGGCGGCTATGGCGATATCGGTGTGGCCAATTGCGTCTACGGCAACCTGCGCGACTTCCCCGTGCGCAAGCTGAACCCCGTCGACAAGACGAGCGACGGCAGCGGACCCTTCTACAACAGCAAAGGTGAAGCTTTCGACGAAACGGCCCGAATAAAGGAATACGACCTGCTAATTTTGGACGAAGCCCTGGCCGAATATGCCGGTGAAGGACGCGCCTATGGCATATTGTGCCGTATGGCCGAACGCTATGGTGCCTAAGCCGTGGTAGACCGCGTGGCCGACAAATACCTGGGAACGCCCTACTACGACAAGGTACGCGCTTCCATTCTGGCCGGCGGCTATTGGGTCAAGTGGGACTTGAAGACCATCGAAAAGGACTAGCCCGGAAAGGGACGAAGAAAGTGGAAGCCCGGCCTGCGGCCGGGCTTCCACTTTCTTAGCTTGTCGCGCCCCCACAGAAGCGCAATCGTCTTAAAGGATGTCGGGAGCCACCAGTTTGTAACCCTTGCCGTGGATGTTCATAATCTGCACGTTGGGGTCGTCCTTGAGGTGTTTGCGCAGCTTGGTGATGTACACGTCCATGCTGCGGGCATTAAAATAGGTATTCTCGCCCCAGATAGTCATCAGGGCATAGTTGCGTTCCAGAATCTGGTTCTGATGACTGCACAGCAAGCTCAGCAACTCGCATTCCTTGGTGGTGAGGTGTATCACTTCACCTTCGGGCAGGCTCAGCGTCTGTTTGGGCGTGTCAAAAACGAAGTTGCCGATACGGTACGAGGTGGCCTCTTTCGACCTCAGGCCCCTAAAGCGGCGAGCGATGGCTTCGATACGGAAAATCAGCTCTTCCATGCTGAAAGGCTTGGTAATGTATTCATCAGCTCCAATCTTGAAACCTTTGAGCACATCTTCCTTCAAGTTCTTGGCCGTCAGGAAGATAATAGGAACATCAACATCCATGGCACGGATATCCTGAGCCAAGGTGAAACCATCTTTTTTGGGCATCATCACATCGAGGATGCACATGTCATACTTGTTCTGCTTGAACGCCTCCAGGCCTTGTTCGCCATCGGCCATAAGATCGACATTGTAGCCTTTGGCCTGCAGATATTCATTCAGCAGGAACCCCAGGTTGTTGTCGTCTTCGCACAAAAGGATGTGCATTTTTTCTTCAGTCATAGTCAGTTGTTTTTGATAAGAGGTAATATGATATAAAATGTTGTTCCTTTTCCTTTCTCGCTCTCGACGGTAATTTCGCCCTGATGCTTGTGTACAATCATCTGCACATACGACAGTCCCAGGCCGAAGCCCTTCACATTATGCACATTGCCCTTCTGCACACGGTAGAACCTTTCGAAAATATGCCTCAGGTCGTCGCGGGCGATGCCGATGCCATTGTCGCTCACCATGATGCGGATAGCCTTGTCGCCGATATTTTCACTAGCCAGCTTCAAGTTAAGCGCACGGTCGTAGCTGCGGTATTTCAAGGCGTTGTCGAGCAGGTTGAAAAGCACGTTGCTGATATGTACGCCATCGGCCATCACCATATAGCGATCGGCCTTGAGCTCGGTGGAGATGTCGCCGCCGGCTTGCTGCACCTTCAGACGGAAAATCTGCACCACAGCATCTATCACTTTGTTCATATCCACAGGCTTGAGATTGATGGCCTTGTTGTCGTTCTGCGAAAACATCGACAGCTGCAACACCTTCTCTATCAGCATACTCAGACGCTTGCTCTCGTCGATAATAACCGAGGTCAGATGGGCCGTCACTGCGGGCGACTTGGCCACGTCCTTGTCGGAGAGCATCTGCGAAGCCAGCGAAATGCTCGAAACCGGTGTCTTCAGCTCGTGGGTCATGTTGCTGATAAAATCGCTCTTCATGTCGGCATAACTCTTCTGGCGCAAGAAGTTGATAACCAGCACAATGGTCATAGCCATCAGACAGAGGCTGAAAAAAATAATGGGCACGAAGATGCCCATGGACACGTGACGATACTGGTCGCGCGTGGGAAACCACACGCATAGCGAGGCAAAACGGGTGCCAGGGTCGTTCATAAAGAGATCCTGACGATACTGGAACTGGTCGAATCCATCGTAATAGGCCTCGAAGTTCTCGCTGATATACACCACAAAACCGTTCTTATCCTCCAGTACATAATGGTAAGGAATGCCCGAAAGGCCCTGCATTTCCAATTCGGAATCGAGGTCGTACTGCAATTGGGCAAAATCGATACGTTGCTCCAAAGGCTTGATGCTGGCCCGATGCATCAGCCTCAGCACCACATCGTTAATCAGATTTTTCTGGCGCAAGAACTTTTCTTTCAGTTCTTCGCTGCCCATCACTTGTTCCAGTTCCGGGCCGGGTCTTAGACGACGAGTGGAATCTTGCGACTCAAGCATATTACGCTCCCGTTCCTCGAGTTCGACATTAAGGTAACGTTCGGCCTCATCGCTTTCGAGCATGAACGACACACGGCCCAGGCTTTTGTGTACAGCTTCGTCAAAGTCGTGGGTATGGATGTTCACCAGAGACCTCATATATGAAATCTCCACTCCTATCAAGGCAAAAAAGAGCACTACCAAGATAGAAATCAACCACCAGACCGTCGTTTTTCGCATAGATTCGCAAATGTAAGCCCCAATTTTAACATTTCATATTGATTTTTGATAAATTAACAGTTGAAACGTTCAGCGGCCGTTTTGAAATACCCATTTCGCGGTATTGCCGGAAGTTGGCGGGCGGTCTAAATTTGCAGGCGTAAAACAATCGCAAGCTGAAAAGGCGCATGCCGTGCAGTTGTCGGTTTACAGGTAATGGGACTGTTTCCATGGGGATGGAAACAAGTGTAAACGGCCATCTTTTGCCCCATGCGGACAGACAGCAGATAATAAAGTTGTTATATAATGAGGGAACCCCCTCCCCGTGCAATTGTCGGGACGACAAGCACGTGGGAGGGGGTTTCGGCGTATAGACGGCTTAGGCAGTCCGACAAGCGCTTAGTCCTTGTCCTGCTGCTGGGCTTCGTAGTCTTTCAGCAATTGGGCCTGAACATCGGCGGGAACCAGTTCGTAGGCAGCGAACTTCATGGTGAAGGATGCGCGGCCGCCCGAGATGGAACTCAGAGAGGTCGAATAGTCGGACATTTCCTTCAAAGGCACCTTGGCCACCAGTTTCTGCATACCCTTTTCGCTTTCCATACCCATGATGATGGCACGACGTCCCTGCAGATCGCTCATAACGTCACCCATACGGTCGCCGGGAACCAGCACTTCCACATCGTAGATGGGTTCAAGCACCTTGGGGCCCGCTTCCTTAAAGGCTTGCGAGAAGGCGTTACGACCGGCCAGCATGAAGGAGATTTCGTTGGAGTCTACCGGGTGCATCTTGCCGTCGTAAACGATAACACGGATGTCGCGGGCATAAGAACCCGTCAAGGGACCTTGTTCCATGCGCTGCATGATACCCTTCTGGATGGCCGGGATAAATCTGGCATCGATGGCACCGCCCACAATACTGTTGACGAATAC
>CAYRHC010000089.1:0-6626 GCA_964423935.1 uncultured Bacteroidales bacterium
TGGGGGCAGACCCAGCATCGGTGGTGTACGACACGCTCAAATCGGCCGTGGCCAACGATGCCGATGTGGTCATCATCGATACGGCCGGTCGTCTGCACAACAAAATCGGCCTGATGAACGAGCTGACCAAAATCAAAAATGTCATGCAGAAGATTGTGCCCGACGCGCCTCACGAAGTGTTGCTGGTATTGGATGCTTCCACCGGCCAAAACGCCTTCGAGCAAGCCAAGCAGTTCACCAAGGCGACAGAGGTGAACGCGCTGGCCATCACCAAACTGGACGGAACGGCCAAGGGTGGGGTGGTTATCGGCATTTCCGACCAGTTCCAAGTGCCCGTCAAATACATCGGACTGGGCGAAGGCATCGACCATCTACAGGTGTTCAACCGTAAAGAATTTGTCGACTCGCTCTTCGGTGACAAGTTGTCTTAAGCGTTTTGCACCATGAATACCAAAAGCAAGAAGGTTTTGCTTGTTTCCTTGGGCTGTTCCAAGAATCTGGTCGACTCCGAGCAATTGCTTTACCAGCTGCAAAGGGCCGGTTACGAGGTGCATCACAACACGCCCTTGCAAGACGAAGGTGTGGTCATTGTCAACACCTGCGGCTTTATCCAAGATGCCAAGGAAGAATCGATAGAAACGGTACTGGAATATGCGCAGGCCCGCGAGGAAGGTCGCATCGAGCGGCTCTATGTAATGGGCTGTCTATCACAACGCTACACGCACGATTTGGAAGAAGAAATACCCGAAGCCGACGGTTTTTACGGCAAGTTCAACTGGCCGCTGATTCTCTGCGAGCTTGGTTGCCAATGGCTAGAGACAGAGAAGCACCGCCGCATTCTTACCACGCCCCGGCATTACGCCTATGTAAAGATATCTGAAGGCTGCAACCGCCACTGCGCCTATTGCGCCATTCCGCTCATTACAGGCCGACACCGCTCGCGTCCCATCGAGGATATTGTGATGGAAACCAAGGAATTGGTGGCTGGCGGTGTCAAGGAAATACAGCTGATAGCCCAAGACTTGTCGTACTATGGCAAAGACCTCTACGGCCGCTTCAACCTGGCAGAATTGCTTGAGCAACTTTCTGACATAGAAGGACTTGAATGGATACGCCTGCACTACACCTATCCGCATCTTTTCCCCATGGATATCCTCAAGGTAATGCGCGAACGCAAGAATATCTGTCATTATCTGGACATGGCTTTCCAACATTGCAGCGACCATATGCTCCAGCAGATGAAACGCCATATCAACGAGGCCGACACCTATAAACTTATTGAAGAAATACGCGAGCAAGTACCTGATATTCACCTTCGTACCACGCTGATGGTGGGTCATCCCGGTGAGACCGAAGCCGATTTCGAGGCCTTGAAAGAGTTTGTCAAGAAAGTACGCTTCGAACGTATGGGGGCCTTCGCCTTTTCCAACGAGGAAGGCACTTATTCCGCCAAGCATTACCAAGATAATATTCCCGATGAAATCAAGCAGGCGCGCTTGGACGAACTGATGGGCATCCAACAACAGATTTCCGAGGAAGTCAACCAAGAGAAAGTAGGGCAGTGCTACCGCGTCATCATCGACAGGGAAGAGGACGAGTACTACATCGCCCGCAGCGAGTATGATTCGCCCGAAGTGGATCCGGAAATTCTCATCGCTAAAACGCAGATCCTGCAACCCGGCGAATTCTATACGGCAAGAATCACCCAGGCCGACACCTACGATTTGTATGCCGAAGTTGTTAAAAACTAGCCTCTTAGAAGCATGAAGAAAATCTATACTGCCTGCACTTGTTCTTTGCTGTTTGCGTTCGGTTTAGCTGCACAGGATGTTCAGGACAAGGGTATGCATCTGTATGGACATATCCGTACGGACTTTTTTATGCAAAGCCGCAACAGTGTCAACTCCAGCAAGGATTTGTTCTCGCTATATGCCGCGCCTTACGGCGAACAGCCTTCGGCAGGCATGCACAGTGTCACCACGCGCATCGGTTCCGACTTCTACACAGCGGGCGTTCTGGGAGCCGACCAAGCCTTGGGCAAGATTGAAGCCGATTTCAGCGGCAGTAGCGACAATGTGCTGATGCGCCTGCGTCAAGCTTATGTGCAACTTAATTGGGAACATGCCAGTTTGCTGCTGGGCCAAACCTGGCATCCGCTATCGACCATCCAGATAATGCCCACAACGCTGAATATCAATATAGGTTCACCTTACAATCCCTTCAACCGCAGCCCGCAACTGCGCTACCAATATGAGTTTCAGGGATGGAAAACAACAGCGGCAGCCATTTACCAGAGCTATTACAAAAGCAATGGACCCGAAGGCAAAAGCCATAAATACCAGAACAATGCCATGCTGCCAAATCTCTATATAGGTATCGAGAAATACCTTGATGGCGGCTACTTGTTTGGCTTAGGAGCTGATTTTAAGGCACTTAAGCCGATAGAAAGTGTCAACAGATTGTTGTATTCATACGCAGGAACGGCTTATGCGCAGTACAGCAGGGATTTGCTAAAAGTCTCAGCCAAAGCTACTTATGGACAGAATCT
This sequence comes from uncultured Bacteroidales bacterium, assembly GCA_964423935.1. Taxonomy (GTDB): domain Bacteria; phylum Bacteroidota; class Bacteroidia; order Bacteroidales; family UBA1402; genus UBA1757. The sequence continues at coordinate 2,549 of CAYRHC010000089.1, forward strand.
GAGCGAACACAACATCATCTGCGGTTATTATATCGACCGCGACAACCGCATGTACAACTACCAAGCCTTGGCCATGTACGCCAACGCAGTGTATGGCAAAGAACATCAGCTGTCGATGTTGGCAGGCTATGCAGTGAATCTGGGTGCCGTCGGCAATATTCAGCGTACTGGCAATTACTATGGCTTCGGTGTCAGCGATGACAGATGTATCGGCGATATGTTCCGCGTATCGGCTGCGTATATGTACCGGCCCAACGCCAGTTGGAAATTCGGAACCGAACTGGAATTCAACCAAGCCACATGGTGCGAAATGGTGCTTGGCAGATTCTACAATCCTTTGCGCAAGAACGTTGTCCGTCTGACAGCCGCCGTTGTATATCTGTTCTAGTGTTCAGTTTGCAAGACCTGCCGAAAATCTCGGCCCTTTTGTGCCATAATTAATATTATGTTGAATTGATAATTCACTGAATGACAAAACCACTCTGCATTGCCAAGATCACCGCGCGGACAAATCTAGATTCTCCCCTCTAAAGTCACTCTATTCGAAAGCCTTAAAAACAACAAGCCCCGAGACTTACATCCCGGGGCTTATTATCATATTAAGAACGTCTAGTTGTTAAGATTCTTCATCTTTTCGTCCATAGCCTTGTACTTGTTTTCGTACTCCTTGCTCAAGGCAGTTTTCTTGGAGCCGTAGTAAATGCTCTGCAAGTTGTAGTAAATACCTCTCAAAGCCACGATGTAGTCCCTCTCCTGAGGATTCATTTCGTGAGCTTTTTCCATATAAGGCATCGGCTTGAGGAAGTACGATTCCATGGCGGCTTTAGCCTTGCGGTATTCCTTGTCGCTCTTGATGGCGTTCACACGGTCGAGTTCTTCAACGGCCTGGTTGTAGTAAATACGGCCAAGGCTACCCATGGCATCGGCAAATTCAGGATCTTTTTCAAGGGCTTTCAAGTAGTAAGTCTCAGCGCCCTGGGTATCATCTTGATGTTCCAGAATCTGGGCTTTCAAGTTGTAGAAGACAGCCGTAGAATCGCCGTTATCGATGGCGGTATCAATCCAGCTCAAAGCGGAACCCAAATCGTTCTTGCTCAGATATTCATTCACCAGGCTACGGGCGTAGAAAGTATTGAACGGGAAACGCTGAACACCTTCCTTGTACATTTCTACCAATGCTACAGAATCTTGCAGACGACCGTTTTCGTAAATCATGAACTGGAACATTTCTTCCTGTTCCTTGATGGGACGGTTCTGTTCCTGATAGGTCTTGTCAAGAATCTTGAAATAATGCAAGGCCAAAGCGGAATTGTTGGCTTGAGAAGCGCAAGCGCCGCAATAGTACTGGATGGTAGGAATCATGCTGTCGGTAACCAAAGCCTGCTGCTTCTCGGGTTCCCAGAACTTGAGGTTGGGATAATCCAGATAGTATTCAAAAGCCTTGATGGCATCTTCGTAGCGTTGATTCTTGAAGTAATAACCGCCTGCGTTGATGAAACCGGGCTTCATAACGTCGACAATTTCGACAATCTGTTTGCGGAACTTAGGACGCACTTTGCCTTTGGCGTTGGGCAACTGATCCAGTTCATCGGCCTTCTTCAGACAGTCGTAAGCCGACATCAGAGATGTAGCCATCAAATCGTCATCAGCCTTCTGACCCAACCAGGCTTTGCGCTGTTCTTCATCGAAAAGCTTGTAGTAGATTTTACCGGCAGTGAACCAGGCATCGGCCAAGTTCATGGTAACAGAGTCCTTAAGAGCCGGCTCAATGCATTCACGAGCACCCTTGTAATCAGGAACCTCGGCATTCATTTTTGCTTTTGCACGGGCAACGTTTTTCTTCTGTGCATAAGCATCACCGCATGTCATCATGATAGCTGCAGCGAGAACTAAGATAATTCTTTTCATAGTTGTTATGGATTAAGTAATAGTTAAGCTTGAGGTTCTTCGGAACCGCCTTCGGAACCGCCTTCAGAAATCTCTTCAGCGACCTCGGCATCGGAAACATCCGACATCACTTCGCAGACAGAGGCGATTTCATCGTTGCGTTTTTCGAGATTCAAAAGTCTGACACCCTGTGTATTACGTCCCATCACACGTATATCGGCCATAGACAGACGGATGGTGATGCCCGACTTGTTGATAATCATCAAATCGTTATCGTCACTTACGTTCTTGATGGCGATGAGCGAGCCGGTCTTGTCGGTGATGTTCATGGTGCGGACACCCTTACCGCCACGGTTGGTAACACGGTAGTCTTCCACATCGGAACGTTTGCCGTAGCCCTTCTCGGAAACCACCATAATAGACTCGTTGTCCTTGTGTTCCAGCACTATCATGCCTACCACTTCGTCCTGGCCGTCTTCGTCGAGGGTCATGGCACGGACACCGGTCGATACGCGGCCCATTACACGCACTTTGTCTTCGGAGAAACGGATGGCGCGGCCATTGCGGTTGGCCAGTACCAATTCGGAATTTCCGTCGGTCATGCTCACTTGGATAACGCGGTCGTCGTCGCGGATGATGATGGCTTTCACACCGTTGATTTTGCTCTTGAAATATTCGCTCAAGGCAGTCTTCTTGATGACGGCCTGTTGGGTGGCAAATACCAAGTAATGCGAATTCAGATATTCATCGGAAGTATCCTTCACGCTGATATAAGCCGTCACCTTGTCGTCACCCTCGATATTCAAGACATTCTGGATAGCCCTACCCTTCGCGGTTTTCGTACCTTCAGGAATATCGTAAACCTTGAGTTTGTGATACTTGCCCTTTTGAGTGAAGAAGAGCATGGTATTGTGCATCGAGGCTTGATAGATGAATTCGATGAAGTCTTCGTCGCGCGTATTGCCGCCCTTGGAGCCCACGCCGCCACGGTTCTGGGTGCGGAATTCGGCCAGTGGCGTACGCTTGATATAGCCCAGATGTGAAATGGTAATCACCACATCGTCATCGGCATAGAAATCTTCAGGATTGAACTCTTCGGATGCATACAGGATTTCCGTACGGCGTTCATCACCATATTTGGCCTTGATTTCTTCCATTTCGTCCTTGATGATATCCATACGCATATCGTAGTTGGCCAGCACTTGGTGACACCACTCGATCTTGGCCATCAGTTCGTCGTGTTCCTTGTGCAGCTTGTCTATTTCCAGAATGGAGAGCTGACGCAGACGCATTTCCACGATGGCGCGGGCCTGGATGTCAGAAAGGTTGAACTCGGCCATCAAGTTGGTACGGGCATCTTCCGCATTGGACGAAGCCTTGATGATGGCAATAACCCGGTCGATGTTGTCGGCGGCGATGATAAGGCCTTGCAAGATATGGTCGCGCTTTTCGGCTTCCGCCAGTTCGAACTTCGTGCGGCGGGTAACCACTTCGTGACGGTGTTCCACAAAATAGTGGATAAGGTCTTTCAGATTGAGCGACATGGGGCGGCCGTTCACCAAGGCGATGTTGTTCACGCTGAAGGACGACTGCAAAGCCGTCATCTTGAAGAGTTTGTTCAGCACCACGCTGGCATTGGCGTCGCGCTTGACATCGATGACAATACGCATACCGCTTCGGTCGGACTCATCGTTGATGTTGGAAATGCCTTCGATTTTTTTGTCGGAAACCAAATCGGCAATGCCCTTGATAAGTTCGGCCTTGTTGATGGCATAAGGAATTTCGGTAACGATGATTTGGTCGTGCGTGGCGGTAGACTCAATGGTAGCCTTGGAGCGCAGCACTATCCTACCCTTGCCCGTTTCGAAAGCCTCTTTCACACCGGCGTAACCATAAATATAGCCACCAGTAGGGAAATCGGGACCCTTGATGTACTGCATCAGCTCGGCAACGGTGATATCATTATTATTAATGTATGCAACAATACCGTCCACCACTTCGGAAAGATTGTGAGGCGGCATGTTGGTAGCCATACCTACGGCAATACCGGAAGCGCCGTTCACCAGCAGGTTGGGAATACGGGTGGGCAGCACGACGGGCTCTTTGAGCGTATCGTCGAAGTTGTTCTGCAAATCTACCGCATCCTTGTCGATATCGAGCATCATGTCTTCAGCCATACGACGCAGACGGC
>CAYRHC010000090.1:0-6621 GCA_964423935.1 uncultured Bacteroidales bacterium
AATACTGGTGGGATTCCATGACCCTGATGCACGAGAATATTGTCGGCATCGATTCGGCCATTTTCATGCACCCGACTATCTGGAAGGCTTCCGGCCACGTTGATGCCTTCAACGACCCCCTTATCGACAACCGCGACAGCAAGAAGCGTTACCGCGCCGATGTGCTTATCGAAGACCAACTGGCCAAATACGAGGACAAGATAAACAAGGAAGTGGAGAAAGCCGCCAAACGTTTTGGAGAGGCTTTCGATGAAGCCCAGTTCCGTTCTACCAATGCCCGCGTGCTTGAAAATCAAGCAAAATGGGACGCTCTGCACAAACGCTACAGCGATGCCATGAACGCCATGGACCTGGCCGAGCTCAAGCAAATCATCCTGGACGAAGGCATCGTCTGCCCCATCAGCGGCACCCGCAACTGGACCGATGTACGTCAGTTCAACCTGATGTTCTCGACCGAAATGGGCTCTACCGCCGACGGTTCGATGAAAATCTACCTGCGTCCAGAAACCGCCCAAGGCATTTTTGTCAACTACTTGAACGTGCAGAAGACCGGCCGTATGAAGATTCCTTTCGGCATTGCCCAGATTGGCAAGGCCTTCCGTAACGAAATCGTTGCCCGCCAGTTCATTTTCCGTATGCGCGAATTCGAACAGATGGAAATGCAATTCTTTGTCAAGCCGGGCACCGAACTGGAATGGTTCGAAAAGTGGAAAGCCACCCGTCTGAAATGGCATAAGGCCTTGGGTATGGGTGACAACAAGTACCGTTTCCACGACCACGAAAAGCTGGCCCACTATGCCAACGCCGCCACGGATATCGAATTTTTGATGCCCTTCGGTTTCAAGGAAGTTGAAGGCATCCACTCACGTACCAATTTCGACTTGAGCAACCACGAGAAGTATTCCGGCAAGAGCATCAAGTACTTCGACCCCGAAAGCAACGAAAGCTACGTTCCCTATGTTATCGAAACATCTATCGGTGTCGACCGTACCTTCCTGAGCATTCTGGCCGGCTGCTTCGAAGAAGAAGCCCTCGAAAACGGCGAAACGCGCGTCGTATTGCATCTGCCCGCCTGCCTGGCTCCTATCAAGCTGGCCATACTTCCTTTGGTTAAGAAAGACGGTCTGCCCGAGAAGGCTCGGGAAATCATGAACGACCTGAAGTTCTACTTCAAGTGCCAATACGATGAGAAAGACTCCATCGGCAAGCGCTACCGTCGTCAGGATGCCATTGGTACACCTTTCTGTGTCACCATCGACCACGACACGCTGAACGACAACTGCGTCACCTTGCGTAACCGCGACACCATGCAACAGGAGCGTATTCCTATCGACTCTTTGAAGGAACGTATCAGCAAGGCTGTCAGCATGATAGACCTGCTCAAGCAACAGTTGTAAACGAGGTCGCCGAACAGCGATGAAAAAAAAGAGCGGAAGTTCCCGTCGGGAACATCCGCTCTTTTGCGTTTATGTCTTAGTGCCGGTGCGGGCAGCCTTTCGGCAGCCCGCCGCACCTTTTTAAATCAAATATTGCGATGAAATCGAGCGGTTGTCGTATACTCTTTGGATGGTATCGGCAAACATCTCGGCGATACTCAGGATCTTCACCTTGCTGCTTTCCTTGTTATAAGGAATACTGTCGGTGAAATAGATTTCGGTAAGGGCGGAATTTTCAACCCTTTCGGTAGCCGAACCGGACATCACGCAGTGAGAAGCGAAAGCCCTAACCGACTTGGCACCGTTTTCCATCATCAAGTTGGCAGCTTTGGAAAGCGTTCCGGCGGTATCCACCATATCGTCAATCAGAACCACATTCTTATCCTTGACTTCACCGATAATTTTCATCTCGGCCACTTCGTTAGGCCTGTTACGCGTCTTGTGACAAAGCACCAAAGGCACTTCCAGATATTTGGCATAAGAGCTGGCACGCTTGGAGCCACCTACATCAGGCGTAGCGATACACATATCCTCCAGGCCCAAAGACTTGATATGGGGCAGGAATATCGTTGAAGCATAAAGGTGGTCTACGGGGACATCAAAGAAACCCTGAATCTGGTCGGCATGAAGGTCCATCGTAATAAGTCGGTCGATACCGGCTACCGACAAAAGGTTGGCAATCAGTTTGGCAGCAATGGAAACTCTAGGCTTGTCCTTTCGGTCTTGACGCGCCCAACCGAAATAAGGAATTACGGCAATAATCTTGTAGGCCGAAGCGCGCTTGGCGGCATCGATCATCAAGAGCAACTCCATCAGATTGTCGGAATTGGGGAAAGTTGACTGAACCAGAAAAACATAGTCACCACGAATGGATTCTTCGTAGGATACTGCAAATTCGCCGTCGGCAAAATGCTGGATATTCATCTTGCCAAGCGGGCATTCCAAGGCTTCACAAATCTTCTCTGCAAGAGGTTGTGAGTTGGTGCCGGCAAAAATTTTAATGGGACCTTGTAAGTGCATAATTATTCAGTTGAAGACTATGGCAAAGGTAATGCTTCTAAGATCGAAACGAAAGCTTTTTCTCTGCAAAAATCAGACAAGTTCAAATTTTAATATCCGCGATTGATTTGCAGGAATTTGCAGCGCTATCAAACTGTCCGGGTTCAGCTGACAGACAAAGTTGTCACCACTGAGCAAGTCTCGGGCAACGATGGCATTCTGCGGATTAATCTGCCAAAAATCGAAGAGATGACGTGGAATGCGCACGCTCGCATGCAAATCCCTGTCGGCGAAGTTGGCCACCACCAGCAAGAGTTCACTACGATACTTGCGCATATAGGCATAAAGGCGGTTGTTGTCGAAGCGCGAAGCATCGTCATTCACATACATCAGATCATAGAAAAGTCCCTGGGTGATAGCCTTTTCCGATTGGCACACCTGCAATATCTTCTGGTACTGACGACGTAAATCCACCTGCTCGGGACTCAGCTTTTCTTCGTTGAACTTGCCGTTGTTGTTCCAATCGGCCAGACGCTCGATGCACCAATAGTCGAAAATACTGCTGCGCCCGTCCAAACCGCTGAAGCCCTCTTCGTACATACCTTTCTCACCCAGTTCCTGACCATAGTACAGCATAAAGGGATTGACATTCATCGTGGCGGACACCACCAGTGCAGGAAGTCCCTTGCGGGCATCGCCGGCAAAAAAGGGAGAAGCCAGGCGCTGCTCATCGTGATTCTCCAGAAAGTTCAGCATACGGTCCTGGATATCGCCCAGACTTTGCCAACAACGCGTCAGTGAGAAGGCTGGCGCATAACCCTGCACCACCGCTTTCAGCGTATCGTAAAGGCCGATTTTGTCGTAGAGATAATCGAAGCCCGACTGCAGATACTGACGATACAGGCCGGGATTATAGACTTCTCCTATAAACAGCATCTCGGGATATTGCGACCTGACTTCGCGCGTTACCCAAGCCCAAAAAGCAGCCGGCACCATTTCGGCCATATCACAACGGAAGGCATCCACGCCCTTGGCACACCAGTATAGCAGCACGTCCCTCATTTTCAACCATGTATCCGGCAAGGGATTGAAGTATTCGCTGTGACAGCCCTGATAATCTATACCATAATTCAGCTTGACGGTTTCGTACCAGTCGTTCACCGTAGGGCAAGCTTTGAAACAGTCGTTGCCGGTAACTTTGGCGGGGCATTCCTCGTAAGGATTTTCTGCACCGGCTTTCAAATCGAACTGTCCGCGGAAGGGCTGCCCGGGCAGATAATAGAAATTGTTCTGCGGTGAGAAATACCAATCGGTCTTGTCTTTTGCCCCGAAATCTTCCACGCCCTCGGGGGCCACATCGGAATGATATTGGCGAGCCAGATGATTGGGAACGAAATCTATCACCACTTTCAAACCTTGCTGGTGCGTACGCGCTATCAACTGCTGAAATTCTTTGAGCCGGTCGGGTACCGAGCGGGCTAAATCCGGGTCGACATCGTAATAATCCTTGACTGCGTAAGGAGAACCAGCCTTGCCCTTCACTACAGCGGGATGGTCGGACAGGATACCATATTGGCTGTAGTCGCTGCAAGTAGCATGCTCCAACACACCCGTGTACCAAATATGGGTAACGCCCAAGGACTTTATAGCCTCGAGCGCCTTTTTGGTAAAATGGGCGAACTTGCCCACCCCATTGTCTTTTATACTTCCATTCTTGACATTGCTGCGCCTGGTATTCCCAAAATAGCGCGGCAAGACTTGATAGATTAGGATTTTACGACTGTCGTTCATTTTCTGATTTTGGCAATCAAGCCGGTCAGCACTTGACCCGGGCCCAGTTCGACAAACTCTTCGGCACCATCGGCAATCATGTTCTTCACCGACTGCGTCCAACGCACGGGCGATGTCAGCTGGGCAACCAAATTGGCCTTGATAAGGGCGGGGTCGCGATAAGGCTTGGCATCAACGTTCTGATAAACGGGGCAAATAGGTGCAACGATGGGTGTAGCCTCGATAGCCTGAGCCAATTCCTGACGGGCAGGTTCCATGATAGGCGAATGGAAGGCACCACCTACGGCCAAAGGAAGAACGCGCTTGGCACCGGCGGCCTTCAGCTGTTCACTGGCCAGCGCTATGCCCGCATGCGTACCCGAAATAACTATCTGTCCCGGGCAATTGTAATTGGCGGCCACTACCACTTCTTCGGTAATGCCGGCACAAACATTCTCTACAACTTCATCGGCAAGACCAAGTACGGCTGCCATGGTAGAAGGCTGCATTTCACAAGCTTTCTGCATAGCCTTGGCTCTTTTCGACACCAAGGTCAGACCGTCTTCGAAGCTCAGCGCCCCGGCAGCTGTCAGGGCAGAAAACTCACCCAAAGAGTGACCGGCTACCATATCGGGCTGAAAGTCTGCGCCCAGGGCCTTGGCTGAAATCACCGAATGAAGGAAAACGGCGGGCTGCGTTACCTTGGTCTGCTTGAGGTCCTCGGGTGTACCCTCAAACATCAGTGCGGTAATGTCAAAGCCCAAAATATCGTTAGCCTTCAGAAACAGTTCCTTGGCCAAAGGAAAATTCTCGTAAAGATCCTTGCCCATGCCTACAAACTGGGCTCCCTGTCCGGGAAAAACAAATGCTTTCATAGTTTTTTGATGATTAATAATTTCCTCGTTTGTGAATAATTCGGCGCAAAAGTACAAATTAATTCCTATTTTTACGGCTCATTGTGATTCTTAGCTGCCTTTCTCATGAAACGAACCTTAGTACTTGCGCTGTTTACGGGTGTCTTCTGCACGCTTTTTGCCCAAGCTCCCTATTCACAACGAATGACAGAATCTCTTAGTCTTCAGAGCTTTACCAACAACAAGAAAACATCTTCGCTCAGCGAGGCCGATTTTAGTTACGTGCCCGGATTGGTCGCCAAGAGTGTGCTGGTCACCTACCGGCAGTATCCCGAAAAAGAGGCCTATTGGGAAGTCGTCAAGGCCTACGCAGACCGCCAGCTGACAGGCGATGCCCAGACTCCCATCAAAGTTCACGACAACGACATCGATGCCATCAATGCCGGCAAGATTTTTTTCGACCTTTATACGGTAAGCATGCAGAAGGGCGATGTAGCCTCGGCCGAGAAATACCGTCAAGCCGCCACCTATATGTATCATAAGTTGAAGACGGTGCATACGCGCATTCCCAAAAAGATGAAAGGGGCCGGCTGCTTTATCCACAAAGGCAAATACCCTTATCAGATGTGGCTGGACGGCCTGTATATGGGTGCCGCGTTTCTGGCCGGTTACGAAGCCACCTTCAACCATGGCGGCAAGGCTGCCGACTGGAGCGATATTGCACTGCAATTCAAGACCATACACCACTATACATGGGACAAGGACAAACAGCTGAACTATCATGCCTGGTCGGCCAATCCCGCTGATGATAATTCTTTCTGGGCCAATGACAGCAAGCCCTTCTTGGGATGTTCCAAAGAGTTTTGGGCTCGCGGCGAAGGCTGGTATTTTGCCGCTTTGACCGATGTTTTGGAAGTTATGCCCAAGCACCATAAGGATTATAAAAAGCTACTCAAGAACTACCGCGAAGTGGCCGCCGGTCTGGCACGTTGGCAGCACGAAAGCGGAAGTTGGTTCCAACTGCTGCAGTACGATGAGAACACCCTTGCCGATGGCATCGGCGATTTGGCCAGCAACGGCAAGCACTACAATGTAGGCACCAAGCCCAACTATCTAGAGGCCTCCGCCTCAGGCATGTTCACCTACGCTTTCCTTAAAGGTATACGGCTTGGCCTGCTCGACCGTGACACCTACTTGCCGGTTGCGGAAAAGGCTTGGGCCGGTCTGTTGTTCAATTTTATCACCGAAAATCCCGATGGAAGCGTCAATATTATCCAAACTTGCGCCTCGGCTGGCCTAGGTCCGGCCAACGATTTGAGCCGTACCGGCACCATCAATTACTATCTCTGCGGCAAGGACACCGGCATTACCCAAAACGAGGGCAAAGCCATCGGATCTTTTACTTTAGCCGCCTGCGAATGGGAACTCCTGCAGAAACAAGTGTCTGAGAAATAGTTTGATTTTTTACAAAAATCGCTTACCTTTGCGCCCGCAAAAGTAATGAAGGTTCGGTCCGGTAGCTCAGCTGGATAGAGCAACAGCCTTCTAAGCTGTAGGTCTTG
>CAYRHC010000091.1:0-6596 GCA_964423935.1 uncultured Bacteroidales bacterium
CGATTTCCGCTGTCATGCGAGCGATGTGCAGGGTGTTATTGCTGAGACGCTCGATTTTGACAAGGCCGTGCAGGTGGCGGTGGATTTTGCCCGCAAGCAGAAGAACACTCTGGTAGTGGTGACGGCCGATCACGAAACCGGCGGTCTGTCGGTATTGCAAGACAAAGTCTATCAGCAGGGCGAGAACTTCAAGCACCGTTTCAACACTTCGGGACATACGGGCGTGGCTGTGCCGGTGTATCTCTTTGGAGCAGGCGTTGACGCTTATCCTCCCTTCTTGCAGAATTCCGACCACAAGGCCATCATGTCTTCATTGATGAAATTGAAATAAGTCATGAAAAAGTTCGCCGTCATAGTAGCCGGAGGCAGTGGCAAGCGCATGAACAGCCAGATTCCCAAGCAGTTCTTACTCTTGGGAGGCAAACCCATGCTGATGCGCACCTTGGAGGCTTTCCACAACTATGATGAGGCTTTGGAACTGGTATTGGTCTTGCCGGAGAATCAGCTGGACTATTGGCTGGAATTGTGTGAACAGCATCATTTCAACGTGCCGCATCACCTCGCCTTTGGCGGACAACAGCGTTACGATTCGGTGAAAAGCGGCCTGCTGATGGTGCAGCAGTTGCGCGGGCCCGAGAGCGGCAAGGCTTTGGTAGCCGTGCACGATGCGGTGCGTCCCTTCGTGGATAAGGCCTTGTTGGAACGTTGTTATGCCCAGGCTGCCATAAGCGGAGCGGCCATTCCTGTGCATGCACTGGTGGAGAGCATCCGCCGGTTGACAGACGATGGTCAAAGTTTGGCCGAAGACCGTACGGCTTTTCGGCTGGTGCAGACTCCTCAAGTGTTCGATGCCGATGCTTTGTGGTCGGCTTATCAGAGTGGCTATCAGGAAACATTCACGGATGATGCTTCGGTGATGGAGGCCGCCGGACATAGGGTGTCTTTGGTAGAGGGCAGTCGCCGCAACATCAAGATAACCACTCCCGACGATTTGGCTATAGCCTCGCTGTGGCTGTCACAGGAATAGATTCATAACTTCTCCATAATAAGGATGGATTTACGGAAAGAGTTGACCTACCTCAAAGGTGTCGGACCATCGCGTGCCGACATCCTGGCCAAGGAACTGAACATCACTTGCCAGGAGGATTTGTTGTACTATTTCCCATACAAATACATCGACCGCAGTAAAATACACAAGATTGCCGAGCTGCAATCGGGAATGCCCTATGTGCAGGTCTGCGGCCACATACTCGATATGCGCACCGAAGGAGAAGGTAGGGGTAAGCGTTTGGTGGTTCGTCTGGCCGATGATACGGGTGTCTTGGAACTGGTGTGGTTCAAGGGCATTAAATACGTGCAGGACCGCTACAACACCAAAGATACCTATCTGGTTTTCGGCAAACCTGCTCAGTTCGGCAATAAAATCAATCTGACGCATCCCGACATTGACGTGGCCAACGAGGGTAATTTGCGTCTGCTGACGGGCGGGCTGCAGGCCTATTACCGTACCACCGAGAAGATGAAGAGTTCTTATCTGAACAGCCGTGCCATGCAGAAAATAGTGGTGTCCCTGTTTCGTCAGATGGACGAACGTCTGGCCGAAACCCTGCCCGACTATCTGTTGCAACGTCTGCGTCTTTGTTCCTTGAACGACGCTTTGCGACAAGTGCATTTTCCCGCCGATGCGCTCTCGCTCAAGAATGCACGCTACCGCCTGAAACTGGAAGAACTGCTCTATCTGCAGTTACAGATTCTGCGCTTTGCCCGTCAGCGGAATCAGCGCTTGCAAGGCCTGCCCTTCAAGCGCATCGGTGAAAACTTCAATTATTTTTATCACAATCGCCTGCCCTTCTCGTTGACCGCTGCACAAAAGCGCGTGCTCAAGGAAATTCGCGTCAACGTGGCGGGCAATGTACAGATGAACCGGCTCATCCAGGGCGATGTGGGCAGCGGCAAGACGCTGGTGGCGCTTATGTCGATGCTGATGGCCATAGACAACGGTTTTCAGGCCTGCATGATGGCTCCTACAGAAATTCTGGCTCAGCAACATTATGCCAATATCTCACGTTTTCTCGAGGGTATGCCGCTTAAGGTGGCGCTGCTAACCGGCTCTACCAAGAAAAAAGACCGTGAGACCTTGCACGAAGCCCTGCGCAATGGCTCTTTGAACATACTTATTGGCACCCATGCGCTTATCGAAGACGAGGTACAGTTCCATAATCTTGGTTTGGTGGTGATAGACGAGCAACATCGCTTCGGAGTGGTGCAGCGAAGCAAACTCTGGGCCAAGAACAGCACGCCGCCCCATGTGCTGGTGATGACCGCGACCCCCATTCCGCGCACCCTGGCCATGACCCTTTACGGCGACCTCGATGTTTCGGTCATCGATGAGTTGCCTCCCGGACGCAAGCCCATACAGACGGTGCACCGTTACGAGAACCAACTGGCCGACCTTTACCGCTTTATGCACGAGGAACTGCGGGCGGGCCGCCAGATTTACATCGTCTATCCGCTTATCGAAGAATCGGAGCGTTCCGATTACAAGAACCTGAAAGATGGCTATGAACATATCTGCCAAGTTTTCAGCGAGGTAAAGGTGGGCATGGTGCACGGCAAGATGAAACCGACCGAAAAAGACGAGCAGATGCAGCAGTTCTCCAGCGGCGAGACACGCATACTGGTGGCTACCACGGTAATAGAGGTGGGCGTGGATGTGCCTAACGCATCCATTATGGTGATACAGAACGCCGAACGCTTCGGCCTTTCGCAGTTGCATCAGTTGCGGGGCCGCGTGGGGCGTGGGGCTGAGCAGTCGTATTGCGTGCTGCTCAGTTCCTACAAGCTTTCCGAGGATGGACGCAAGCGTATCGAAATCATGACTTCCACCAACGATGGCTTCGAGATTTCCGAGGCCGACTTGAAGCTGCGCGGCCCTGGCGACATCGAAGGTGTGCAGCAAAGTGGCATTCCTTTTGATATGAAAATCGCAGATCTTGCCCACGACGGTCAACTGGTGGAATATACGCGCAATCTGGCCAAGCAGATATTGGCCGATGACCCCGATTTGCTCAAGGCCGAGAATGCCGTCCTTCGCCGTGAACTCCGCAGACGCTATGCCCACGAAGTCAACTGGGGCATCATCAGTTGATATGTTTTTCAAACCAAGGAAAAAACAGTAATTTTGCGGGCAACAAGATAGCAATCATGACAAACAATACCAACGAACAATTCGATGCTGTGGTGGCCTCCTGCAGGCAGGTCTTTGTTGATAAGCTGAAAGACTACGGAGCCTCTTGGCGCGTTTTCCGGCCCAGTTCGCTCACCGACCAATTGTTTACCAAAACCAAACGTATCCGTACGCTCGAAACTACAGGCGAAAACCGGGTGGGCGAGGGCATCGTCCCCGAACTGATGGCCTTGGTCAATTATGGCATCATCGGTATGATTCAGCTCGAAAAGGGCTGCGTTGATACGGTGGACATGACGGCTGCCCAAGCCATAGACCTGTACGACCGGATGATGGCTTCCACACGCGAACTGATGCTGGCCAAGAACCACGACTATGGCGAGGCTTGGCGCGACATGCGTGTCACTTCCTATACCGATTTTATCTTGACAAAGATAAACCGTATCAAGGAAATAGAAGATAATCAGGGTTGTACACACATTTCCGAAGGCATAGATTCCAATTATCAAGACATCATCAACTATGCCATTTTCGGGTTGATACGTTACCGCTTTGCTTGAAACCGCTCATGAGCAAGTTCCACAGAATCCTATCTGTCATCGCCCGGCTGCTGCTGGGCTGCACCTTCCTGTTCTCGGGCTTTGTCAAGGCTATCGACCCGCTGGGAACAGTGTACAAGATACAGGACTATCTGCAGGCTTTCTCCATGCCCTTTTTTCTGGAGTATGCACCCTTGATGACCGTCTTGCTGTTTTCGGTCGAGATGGTGCTGGGATTCTCGCATCTCTTTGGTCTGCGTCAACGCGTGACTGCCGGTTTCAGCTTGCTTTTTATGCTGTTCATGACGGTCTTGACCTTGGTGACGGCCTTGACCGACCCGGTGCACGACTGCGGTTGTTTTGGCGATGCTATTCATCTGAGCAATTGGCAGAGCTTCGAAAAGAATATCATTCTGTCGCTGTTGTCGGCCATATTGCTGCTGTACAAGGGAGAACTCTACCATCTCTTCGGCAAACGCACGGCTACGGCGGCCTTTGTGGTAAGTGTGCTGGTGCCGCTGTTCATTTCCTGGGTAAGCTATCGTCATCTGCCTTTCTTCGATTTCCGTCCCTACAAAGTGGGTAACTGGCTCCCCGGTTTGATGAGTGTCCCGCCGGATGCACCCCAAGACCAGTATGCCGTGCAGTTCATTATGGAAAAGGATGGTCGCCGTAAGGTTTTCAACGAGGACGAATATCCTACAGACACGGCTTGGCATTATGTCGACCGCAGGGAAATACTGCTGCGCAAAGGATATGAGGCACCTATCGGTGATTTTACCATTATGCATCCCCAGGAGGGGGATATTACTTCGCGGGTGTTGAACGATACTTCTTATGTTTTTTTAGTGTCGGCACCATATCTTGACAAAGCTGATGTCTGTGGTATGCAGCAACTACAAGAACTGCAGGCCTATGCCCGCCGGTATGATTATCCTCTCTACATACTCACTTCGTCTACGCTACAGCAGCAGGAAGACTGCGCTTACGAATACGCTCTCGATGCTACTTTCTGCCAAACCGACGACATTGTCCTCAAAACGATGGTGCGTTCCAATCCGGGATTGGTGGTGTTAAAAGGCGGAACGGTTTATTCCAAATGGCCGGCCTGCGACATCGACGTTATGCTGCGTTATGTGGACGACATGCCCTTGTCGGATTGCTATCTGTTCCAGCAGCCTCGAAACTTGAACAGTGCCGTCATGTTTTTCCTGGTGATGCTGACCATTTTCCTGGCTTATTTCGTGGTGTCGATATTTAGGGCGGCTTCTCTACTGATTACTATACGTAAAAACAAGATAACCAATAAATTAAACAAACAAAAACGATGAGAAAGAAAATTGTGGCAGGTAACTGGAAAATGAACAAAAACCTGCAGGAAGGCCTCGAATTGGCCAAGAGTCTTGATGCTGTTCTGGCCAAGGAAAAAGTTAATTGTGAGGTAATTATCGGAACACCTTTTATCCATCTGGCAAGCGTTTGTGCCGCCATCGACACCAACCGTATCGGCGTAGCTGCCGAAAACTGCGCAGACCATGTTTCAGGTGCTTATACCGGTGAAGTTTCTGCCGAAATGGTCAAATCTACTGGCGCCGACTATGTGATTCTCGGTCACAGCGAACGTCGTGCCTACTATGGCGAAACTCCCGAAATGCTCAAGACCAAGGTGAATTTAGCTCTGGCCAATGGTCTGACTCCTATCTTCTGCATCGGCGAAGTGCTGGAAGAGCGCAAGGCCGGTGAACATTTCAATGTTGTCAAGGCTCAGATTGAAGGTTCGCTTTTCGACTTGAGCGCCGAAGATTTCGGCAAAATCATTTTGGCTTACGAACCCGTTTGGGCCATCGGTACGGGCGAAACCGCTACGCCTGCCCAAGCTGAAGAAATCCATGCCTTTATCCGTAGTGTCATTGCCAAGAAATACGGTCAGCAGACGGCCAATGATTGCTCTATCCTTTATGGTGGCAGCTGCAAGCCTTCGAACGCCAAGGAGCTTTTTGCCAACCCCGATGTTGACGGTGGTCTTATCGGTGGTGCTTCGCTGAAGGTGGACGACTTTATGGGCGTTATCCGCGCTTGGTAAGGTAGCGTGATTTTGCTTTGCGATAATGGGGAGGGCCCGCCGCAGGCGGGCCCTCCCGTTTATTTTTCCTCATTCGCTTGTCCATCCGCCTTGTATTGCTATCTTTGCCAAACTCAAAACAGATTACTTCTAACAATCAACTACATCATTTATGGTACAATCTCTTTCCAATCTATGGGCGAACAACCGGCCGATGGCTATCCTGATAGCCATCCTCATTGTGGTTATCCCCTTTATGATTTTCTACATCCGCAAGGCTCGCAAGGAACATCCTAAAGGCCTGATTGCCGCTGCATTGAGCAATATGGGCGAGCGCTTCGGCTATTACATCATGAATGCCGTGCTCTTGCTTTTCATCTGCTCCAAGTTCGGTATCAGTGATACGGCTGCCGGATGGATTTATGCGATTTTCTATTTTCTTATTTATGTGCTGAGCCTTCCGGGCGGTATTATTGCCGACCGTAGCCAGAAGTACAAGGCCACCATTATCTCGGGCCTTCTGGTGATGGCTGCGGGTTATGGCTTGCTGTCTATTCCGGTGTTCTCGGCCAATACGGGTTTCTCGTGGGTGCTGGTGCTTACCTGTTTTGCGCTCTTCGTAATTGCTTTCGGCAATGGTCTGTTCAAGGGCAACCTGCAGGCGTTGGTGGGCCAGATGTACGACAATTTCGAGGCTGAAGCCGCCAAGGAAGGCCCCGAAGCCTTGGCCAGTGCCAAGGAAAAACGCGATTCCGGTTTCCAGATTTTTTACGTTTTCATCAATATCGGCGGTGTGGTTGGACCTTTT
>CAYRHC010000092.1:0-6566 GCA_964423935.1 uncultured Bacteroidales bacterium
CGACGAGAGACGATACGAACGCGCCTTCACCTCACAAGCCACTTGCGAGGCAATATAGTCGCAGAGTTCGCGGTTGCTGTAGCATTCGTTCACGCGCACATCTACCGTAAAGCGGCAAGTGTCTGGGATGACATTGTGCTTGCTGCCCGCATTGATGATGGTAACGGTCATTTTTACCGGGCCAAGCAAAGGAGAAACCTTGGGCAAAGTTGTCCGCTCAAACCACTGAATATCCTTGATAGCCTTGTAAATGGCATTATCGCCCAAGTTGTGGGCCGCGTGTCCGCTACGTCCGTAAGCACAACAATCGAGTACCAACAGCCCCTTTTCGGCAACAGCCACACGCATCGAGGTGGGTTCGCCTACGATAGCCAGGTCGATAGGAGGCATGTCTTTGAGCAGCAGGTCGATTCCACCCTCGCCCGTCACTTCTTCCTGACAGGAAAGCCCCAGCACAAGATTGTAGGACTGATGTTTGCCTTGGGCATAAGCATCGCGCAAAGCCAGAAAAGTGCTGACCAAGCTGCAAAGGGGCGCACCGGCATCGTTACTTCCAAGCCCGTAGAGGCGGCCGTTCT
The DNA here is from genome assembly GCA_964423935.1 of uncultured Bacteroidales bacterium. GTDB lineage: Bacteria > Bacteroidota > Bacteroidia > Bacteroidales > UBA1402 > UBA1757. Next base: position 579 of record CAYRHC010000092.1, read on the forward strand.
CTATGGTCGGCTCAAAGGGCGGGCGCGTCCAAGAATCGCTGGCCGGGACTGTGTCTATGTGGGAATTGAGCAGCAGCGTGGGCAGGGATGCATCGGGTTGCCATGCATAGCACCATAGGTTATTGCCCGCCCGGTGAATATCCAGGGAGGCTTGTTCCAGATAATGTTGCAGAAAGTCGGCACGGGTGTCCTCTTCACGGCTCTTGGCAGGAATACGTACCAAGGATTGCAAAAGCTCAAGGGTAGAAGGCAATAAGTTCTGATTCATCGTATAAACACGGTTTAGGAGAGCAAAAATAAAGTTTTTTGCCCAAATTACACTACCTTTGTCGTTCCTATCAAAAAAGACATTGACATGAATGAAATCCTGCATCTCGCAAAACTGATACCGACCAAGGCGAAACAACAGCCCGACACTGAGGCTGTCCGTTTCCGCGACTATACCGATGGAAAATGGAAAGGACTCACTTGGGCCGACCTTGAGGGTTCCGTCAATCTCGTGGCAGCCGCCATGCTGAAATTCGGTATCAAGAAGGGCGACAGAATCGGCATTTATTCACAGAACAAGCCCGAATGCATCGTCTGCGAATCGGCCATATATTCGCTTTGCGCCGTAGGAGTGCCTTTTTACGCCACTTCCACCACCGCACAGATTGAGTATTTCATTCAAGATGCCGACATCAAGCTGGTCTTTGTTGGCCAACAATATCAATACGACCGCGCCTTTGAAGCCAAGACCGATAATTGCGGGCTGCAAAAGATTGTCATCTTCGACACCGAAGTGCGACTGAACCGCAACGACCACGACTCGGTTTACCTGAAAGACTTCATGCACGCGGGTCTCATCTCCGACCTCAAAAACGAAGTGCAAGCCATCCGCAACAATTGCAGTTTCGACGACATGGCCAACATTCTGTATACATCCGGCACAACGGGCAACCCCAAAGGGGTGATGCTGATGCACAGCAATTTCCACGAAATTGTCCGCGTAATGAACCTCAAGCTGCAGAACGTTATCGGCAAGCATCAGTCTTCGCTCTGTTTCCTGCCGCTGACCCATATCTTTGAGAAGGCATGGACCTACTATTGCCTGCAGAACGACATCCGCGTCGATATCAATCTTATACCCAATGACGTACAGATGGCCATCAAGGAAGTGCGTCCCAATTATATGTGCAACGTGCCCCGTTTTTGGGAGAAAGTCTACGCCGGCGTACAGAATGTTCTGAGCAATTATTCGCCTTTTATGCAAAAGGTGGTGAACTTCTCGCTGCGCATAGGAGAGACCTACCATTGGAAATACCGCCGATTGGACAAGCACGCCCCCTTGGGCCTTTATTTGGCTTACGTTCTGGCCAATATGTTGGTTTTCAGCAAAGTGAAGAAAACCGTCGGGCTGGGCAACGGACTGCTCTTCCCCATCGCCGGTGCCAGGCTCAACGATGAAGTCTGCCGTTTTATCTATTCCATCGGCGTTCCCGTCTGCTATGGCTACGGTCTGACGGAATCTACCGCTACGGTGGCCTGTTGGGACGACAGCAACTTCTGCTTGGGCTCAGTCGGAACAGCAGTAGACGGGCTGGACATCAAGATTTCCGAACAAGGAGAAGTGCTACTGAAGGGCCGGACCATCACCCCGGGCTATTACAAGCGTCCCGACGCCAATGCCGAAAGTTTCACCGCAGACGGCTATTTCCGCACGGGCGACTGCGGCTATCTGGACGAGGGAGGCCGTCTTTTCCTGACCGACCGCATGAAAGACCTTTTCAAGACTTCCAACGGCAAGTACATCGCCCCACAGAACATCGAAAGCATCCTCGAGAACGACAGATACATCGACAATGCTGTGATTATCGGCAACGAACGCAAGTTTGTGAGCGCCATCATCGTGCCCACCTTCAGCGAGATGGGCGGGTTGCTCAAAGAGCTGGGCATCAACGACTTGTCAGCCGACAACCTGGAAGCTTGCGTCAAGGACGAGCGTATTTACCGCTTCTTTGAACAACGCATCCGGCTGGCACAAAAGGACATGGCCGGCTACGAACAGGTGCGCCGTTTCATTTTGCTGCCCGAGGCCTTCTCTATGGATAAGGGCGAGCTTACCAACACGCTGAAAACCAAACGGAATATCATTATCGAGCACCATCGTCAGGAGGTGGATGCTCTCTACGAAAACTAAACTCTATGACGACGACCGAACAGATTAAAGAAGTTCAGGAGCGCGAGCACGCGCTGAGGAGGTATCTTTGACATCGACGGAAAGATATCGCAGTTAGCCACCGAAGAAGAAAAGACCCAAGCCGCCGATTTTTGGGACGACCAAAAATCGGCTGAGGCCCAGATGCGCAAAATCAAGGACCTGCGGTCGTGGATAGACGCCTACAAAGCTGTAGAAACCGCCTGCGAAGAACTGACGCTGGCCTACGACTTCTACAAGGAAGAGGCCATGAGCGAAGAGGAGATTGACCAGACCTACGCCCACACGCTCAGCCTGGTAGAAGGTCTTGAAATGAAGAATATGCTACGTCACGAGGAAGACAAGCTGGGTGCCGTGCTGAAGGTGAACGCCGGTGCGGGCGGCACCGAGAGCCAAGATTGGGCCGAAATGCTTTTCCGTATGTATCAGCGTTACTGCGAAAACCACGGCTACAAAGCTCAAATTACCAACTGGCAAGACGGCGACGATGCCGGCATCAAGACTGCCACGATGACCATCGAAGGAGATTATGCTTTCGGCTATCTGAAGAGCGAAAACGGCGTGCATCGTCTGGTACGCGTATCGCCCTACAATGCCCAAGGCAAACGCATGACCTCCTTCAGTTCGGTATTTGTCGTGCCTTTGGTTGACGATACCATCGAAATAGAAATCAAAGAATCGGACATCACTTGGGACACCTTCCGCTCGTCGGGAGCCGGCGGTCAGAATGTCAACAAAGTGGAAACGGGCGTGCGCCTGCACCACATTCCCACCGGTATCGTCATCGAGAATACTGAAAGCCGCTCGCAACTGGGCAACAAGGAAAACGCCCTGCGCCTACTCAAATCGCAACTCTACGAAATAGAGCTGGAGAAGCGTCGCGCCGAGCAAGCCAAGATTGAGGCCGGCAAGAAGAAAATCGAATGGGGTTCGCAAATACGCAGCTACGTCTTCGACGACCGTCGCGTGAAGGACCATCGCACCAACTATCAGACTTCCAACGTACAAGCAGTGATGGACGGCGACTTGGATGCCTTCATCAAGGCCTATCTGATGGAGTTCGGGGCAGAATAGCACTATTATCATATGAACGAACTGGAACTTAAGGCCTTGGCGCTGCACCGGGTGGGCAACAAGGCCAACGAAGATGCTTGCGTCTTTTCCGAAGAACTGTTGACGCTGGATGAAAACCTGCAGTTAGTTTTGGGCGACTACTTCGCTCTGGCATCCAAATCGGAAGAGATGTTTCAGTTTTATCACGAGGAAAACCTCGATGAAAACGTCGTTTTCTGCTGCGCCCAGCACATTTTCGAAGAACCGGACAGCCTTTTGGAACAATCGCGCGTACTGGCCGAGCATCTATACAACAAGAGCGAGCATCCCAATATCAAGCCCGGCGATTTTTTCGTGGCCTATTTCGAAGGTCAGCTCGAGGAGGATCCCGTACAGGTGCTTGGGCTGTTCAAGGCCGAAAACAAGGAATTTTTCCTGCGCAGTGAATATTGCCGAAATTCCTTCCAGTTGCTGTGTCAAGAAGGCATGAGCACTCATAAACTCGACAAGGCTTGCCTGATTTTCAACCGCAATGCCCAAGAAGGATATGCCCTTTCCATCGTCGATCACGTGAACCGTGGCGAAGCCATTTTCTGGGTGGAAGACTTCCTGCAGGCTCGCCAGCGACGCGATTCCTATTCCAACACGCACGATGCGCTGAGCATCTGCAAGGATTTCGCCGTCAAGGAGTTGCCCAAACAGTTTGAGCTAAGCCGCGCCGACCAAGCCGATTTTCTGAACCGTTCGGTCAACTACTTCAAAGAAAACGAGCGTTTCAATATGCAAGACTTTGCACAACAAGTGATAGGGCAACCCGAAGTCATCGATGTTTTCGACCATTATGCCAGCCAATACCAAAACGAACGCGGCATAGATTTAGGCGATGATTTCGCCATTTCGCAAGGGGCCGTCAAAAAGCAGTCGCGTGCACTGAAGAGCGTCATCAAGCTCGACAAAAACTTCCACATTTACGTGCACGGCAACCGCAACCTCATAGAACAAGGCGAAGACGACAAAGGAAAATTCTACAAAGTATACTACCAAGAAGAGTCCTAGAAACCATCGAGAAGAAGCCCTTTTTAAGAAGAACTCTTTTCACAGCTTTTCGTATTTGATTATTTGTTTTGCTTCACGGTTATCTCTTGGTATTCATTGCGACAAACAAGATTAACATAAAGCTTACGTGTCTTGCCAGATGTGTTTGGTTCTGCAAAAAGAGTTATTTCCATATTGGCTGCAGAAGCATCCCCGGAAGAGAATTCTTGATATTCGATTCTAAGCCAATCATATATGCAATAGCAAGTGCTGTCTTCGTTATATTTTCTTGTGCCCTCATTGCCATCATAATCAAGAATTTTAGCGTGAGAAAAAGGCCCTCCACTCACGACTTTTACGCCCCCCTCTTTGGGGAAGTTTATAGTTTGGGGGAATCCAAAATCCTCCTCTGAAAAACAAGAGGAAAAAACCAACGGCAGTAGACCGCACAAAACAAGGTAAATCAGAAATCTTTTTATGGCTTTTCGTATTTATAAGTGTAGCATGTGCGTTTTTCATTAATTCGGTGCAAAGATAACAGAAGTTTAAGATATTCCAAATTTTCCACGAACAACATCCGTTAGGGTGTTTTTGTACTCACGCATGTCGTCCGCCATGACGAGATATTTCAAATCTTTTCACAGAGTAGAAAAACTCTTTGGTTATCGGCAAGGGTGACAGCAAATAAGTAGTTTTGTCCACCTTCTTTCAGACGAAATTTCTTACGAATGACATCTACTGCCTCGGGGAAGTTACGACAAGTCAGGTTGACCTTGCCTAGCTGTTGCAATCGCAGTTTGCTTGCCTTGGACGATGGCGCAAGTATCTCAACAAGACGGAATATCCGACCCGGAAAACCATCCACCAGCTTGTCCGACAAATACAGATGAGTGTGCTGATGCAGTTTTAGCAGACCATAGCGTTCCGAGAGCAACTTATAAGTTCCGGCTTTCATCAGGGCCACATTGGGTTCGTAAAGATATAAGGGTGCATCAAAACCATCAAGCCAAGGATGGTCCGCCGCTAACAATGTGGCCTGGGCATTTCTTTCTTCCTGGCGGAAACAGTCGAAAGACTGGGTGGAAGCATTATGGCGAAAATTGCGTGTATATAGGCGCGTGTCCTTGTCTTTTCCATCGAAGAGCAACACCATCAGCAGTTCTTTACAGTCGTTGTCGAGGGCCAGCACATGACATTCGTCCACCATTCCCAATTGAACCAGTGTCTGGCTGATATCCAACATGGGCGATAGTTTCAGCATCAACAGGAAGCATTTTTCGCGCAACAACGGCAACAGAACGGTAAGATCGGGGCTACAATCTTGCAGGGCAAAGACTTTGTGACCATGGTCGTCGCGCCGGGCCGGGTCGAGATAAATAAAGTCGGCGTGGTCGAGGGTGCGTAAGGTCTCTTCGGCGGTACCGCATCTTACTTGCACCTGTGGGCGGTGCAGGACATCGAAATTGTGCCGCGCACATTGGCCAAGCGACTCTTGTTGCTCCACATATACATATTGCTGGAAAAGCTCCGACAAAAAATAAGTGTCTACGCCTAGCCCACCTGTCAAATCAAAGCCCAATCTGCGACGGTCTGACGGCAACAAGCGTTCCACCACAGCCTTTTTGTACTGAGCGGTGGTTTCGGACGATGCTTGTTCCAATGAGAGTTTGGGCGGGAACTGTAAATCCGGACAGTCGTACCAT
>CAYRHC010000093.1:0-6516 GCA_964423935.1 uncultured Bacteroidales bacterium
TCCGAGCACGACCAAGCCGCCAACAACGACCGCTTCTACGTGCTTTGTGAAGGGCTTTTCAACCTGAACAACGGTACGCTGGCCTATTGGGACGGCAAACAGCTGGAAGACTGCCGGTTCCGCAATGCCAACGGGCGCGGACTGGGCGACACGCCCAACGATATCCAAGCCTATGGCAGCAAGCTCTATCTGGTAGTGAACGTTTCCTCGCAAATCGAAGTAGTTGACCTGCAAAGCGGACGTTCCCTCAAGCAGATACCCTTGTTTTTGGAAGATGGCCGCGCACGTCAGCCCCGCTACATCTGTTTTTATCAGGACAAAGCCTATATCACTTGCTTCGACGGTAGTGTGGCCCGACTCGATACAGCCACTTTGGAGATAGATGCCAACCTTGCTGTAGGCCGTAATCCCGAAGGTCTGGCCGTGGCCAACGGCAAACTTTACGTAGCCAATTCAGGCGGTCTGGACAATCCCAACTACGACCGAACGCTTTCCGTCATCGACTTGGACAGCTTCACCGAAACCAAGCGCATACAGGTGGCCATGAACCCCTACAAAGTGCATAGTGACAGCCAAGGCAATATCTACGTCAATTCCAGAGGCAACTATCAAGACGAAGACTATTGCCTGCAGAAAATCGACACACGGGCCGACACGCTGATCAAGACTATTCCCAACCTCAAGGTGCTGAACTTTACTGTATCCGGCGATATCGCCTATCTGTACGACTTCAATTTCGGCAGCAAGAAGGGCGACATTTTCGTTTTCGACTTAGCCGGAGACAGCCTTTTGCGCGAACGTTTCATCTGCGACAATACCAAGGTGGAAACGCCTTACGGACTGTCGGTGAACCCCAAGAACGGCGATATCTTCGTCTGCGAAGCCTACAACTACGTCAGCCAGGGAGACGTACTATGTTTTCAGGCCGACGGGCATCTGCGTTACCGCATCAGCGACGTCGGCCTGAATCCCAATACCGTAGTGGTCTGGTAAACCCTACGTTATTTTTTACCGATTAGTGAATTTCAGCACTTCCGAACGGCCGTCTGCCATATCCACCCGAAGCAAATAAATACCCGAAGCCAGGCCCGAAGTGGAAAGTACCTGCGAATGCGTACTCTGCCGCAAAGCGCGTCCGTTCAAGTCGTAGACAGTCAAAGCCAAGACTTCGCCGTTCACAATCACAGCCGAAGCCGTGGTATAACAACGGATGGGCTGCACAGCGGCCGATTCCAGCGCATCGGGTTGTTCAACAGGCTGCACCTCTTCACCCTGCGGTTCACCCATGGGGTCGGCAGTGGCATAGTCCAAAGACGCATGGGTGGCCATGTATAAGTCCTTGATATTGAAAGTACCGCCATCACTGCGGCTGTTGATAATATTCACCACAGTAGGAGCGGTCGATACCAGCGCGGGAATCATCGAGCAAAGGTCGTATTGGTAAGAGCCCTTGGAGATACTCTTGGAAGAGCCCGAAGACCAGGTGTTTTCCGTACCCGTCGGACCGTATTTCACCGTGAGCTGACGGCCACCGGTGATATAGAACTTGATTTCCAGCGCAGCCACGCCCTTGGGAAAAATCAAGCTGAGCGTACCGGTACCCTTGGCCAGACGCAAAGCGCCCACACTACCGCTGCCATCGGCAAAATCTGTCTGGATATAAGAAACAGTATCAAAGCTCAGATATTCAGCCACATCAACGGGGATAACGCTGTCTTGGAAAGGATACCAATCCAAAAGAAGTTTGCGCGGAGCCTGTACCTGCACCAGTCCTTCGGCGCTCAGACGTCCGTCGCCACCCATGGTATGCAAAGCGAAAGCCGCCGTTGATGAAGGCTGACCGTGTATGGTCAGCGTGCGGGCCAGACTGTCCTTGGTGGCATGCAGACCATTGTCGAGCTTGTCCACAACGATATCTTTAGCGCCGCCACCCCATTGATATACAATATGTTGTATAAATTCGCCTTCATTGATAGTCTGGTTATTCTCGCCAGCGCACAACGTCAAAGTGGCAGCACGCTCTTCGGTGATGGTAATTGTCACTTCCAATTTGGCATTGGCCTGAGCTCCAAGCGTATACACATGGAAAACGGCACTCTCTTGCGGCGTACCCCAAATATGCAGAGTTTTGGTCAAAGAGTCGAGATGACTCTGCAAACCGGCAGGGAGCGCATCAATTTCTACCGACGTTACACCATCGCCACTGTACTGGATAAGGATGGGTTGTATACTGTCACCACGGAAAACACGCTGAGTAACAGATGTCAAAGCCTTCAGTTCGGCAAAGTCGGGATCGCCCAGTTCGTAGGCACCCAAATCGGGCGCAGCACCCGTATAAGGAATGGTGATAGGCTCAAGCGAAATACCCTCCTCAATGGCCGAAGGCATGGCATAATCCTTGATGGGCAAGCCCTTGTCTATCATGACACTACCCTCGCGCAAACGGCCAAAACCATTCTTGGGCAAACTGCCGTCGGCATTGCGCTCAACCATAAAGTCGGCCACGGCCAGCGAGATGAAATCGGCACTGTGATCTTGGGTCATCGCCTTGGTGCCGGCACTGTTCTTATTGCCTTCTTTGATAAGCTCGCAATTGTCGATGAGTATCCAGCTATTATACTGTGCATCAGGTTCTTGATAGCCAGACTTCCCTTCAGAGAGAAATTCGTGGTTGCGCTCGCCGGGATTGAAGCCCACATTGTTCACCAAGTGCATATTGCCGTACTTGATTTCGGTGGGGAAACGGTAGTTGTAGAGGTTGTCGAAGCTGAGGTTGTTGATGATATACATGCCCTCGTAAGCATTATTCTGGTCAAAACCCTTGCCGGCCGAGCCGAAAGCAATGGAGTTACGCACCAGATGCGCGCCCACAGATTTGTCGAAAGCAGCACCGCCGGAACTGCCGCCACCGCCCAGCTTGAAGCCGTTGCCGTTGCCTTGGGCCACACCCGTAGAATCGTAACCGGCCTTATAGCTCCAGCAATGGTCAATCACTACCGGATGATATACCATGTAAAGGTCCCAGTTGTCGTCGGAATTGTCCCAAGCACGGCAGCCGTGAAATTCGGTACCGGGGCCAGGAAAAAGCTTGCAGGCGAAACCGTCGGCATCGCCACCATCGTCACTGCCGCTGAAAGAGCGGCTGTCGAAGTTGTTGTACGAGTCACAGTTAATCACCACATTGTACTTGCAATAGCTGTAACCGGGATTGAAATCGGGCTTGCCACTGATGGGAAAACTCTTGGTTTCCTCGATGCTGAAGTCCTTGTACATACCAATCTGCAAACCGGTGTCGTTGTTGCCGTAAAAGACGCAGTTTTCCACAATATTGTAACTACCCTCCAGCTTCATACCGTTGTCGTTGGCATGACACAGATGCAAACCCTTGTAATGCCAGTAGTTAGCCTCGTGATTGTGGTAGATGCAGCGCGACATCTTGAATTCGTTTATCGAAGTGGAAGGAATGCGGCTACCGTCCAAAATTGGCACTTCCGGGGCCTTACCTTCTTCCTGATAGGCCCAGCAATAGATACGGGCGTCTTCGCGAGCATTCTGTTTGGCCTTTACGCGCACAGTCTGCGTGAGCATGTACACACCGCCGCGCAGAAAGATGGTATCGCCCGGGCTGACCACATCGACAGCTTTGTTCAAGCTTGCAAAAGGTTGTTCAAAACTGCCCGGCGCCGTATCGTCACCTTGAGGTGCAACGAACCATGTACGGGCCTGCATCGGCACAATAACCAATGACAAAGCTAAGAGAATCAGCGTTCTTTTCATTTTTCCAATATGTTTATTTCCCGTAACCAATCTATAGCGATGGACGACCAGTATTGCGTGGTGCCCGGTTGAGGTTCAAGCGAGATGCTGTGGCCGCCCTGCGGAAAGATATGCAAGGAAGCTTCGCGCTTGTTGGCTTTCATAGCCTCGTAGAAACGAATGCTGTTCAGGCTCGAAACTGAACGGTCGTTGTTGGCATGAAACATGATGGCAGGCGGCGTTGTGGCATCCACACGCTTATCGCTGGAATACTCAGCCAGAAGAGCCGCATCGGCCTCCTTGCCCAGCAAGTTGTCGCGACTACCCTTATGGGTGATGGCAGCGTCTTCCAAAGAAATGACGGGCGATACCAGTATCATAAAATCGGGGCGGTAAGGCACTTCGTCCAGGTGGTCGCTGAAGATGGACACATCCTCGTCGTGCGTCCCGACGGTAGAGGCCAGGTGCGCACCGGCCGAGCTACCCATCACCCCCACCTTGGACGGGTTGATGCCCCAAGCTTGCGCGCGCGAGCGTATAACGCGAAGCGCGCGCTGCGCATCTTGCAGGGGCGCAATCTCGCGCTGGAAGAGGTCGGGCGAGATGGGCAAACGGTGGTAAAGGACAAAAGCGTGCATGCCTTGGCTGTTGAACCACTTGGCCAGATCGATACCGCTCACCACATAGGCCAGACGGGCATATCCGCCTCCGGGAATAATCATCACGGCCGCACCGCTGTTGTTGTCGGCAGGTGCCGGAAAGTACTCTATCCAAGGCACGGCAACTTGGTACACCCTTTCGTTGGCAATGGAGTCTTGCAGACCAAGGTGACGGCTGTTGGGCATCTTGTCGGCCTCCCACAGATAGATTTTTTCCTGGGCCGTCAGGCTGGCAAGGCAGCAGAGGACCATCATCCACACACTGATTGTTTTTTTCATATCACTATTTTTGAATTGAAAATTTCCTGATTTTCAGCATAATAACCACAAATGTGAGTACAGAGGCAAGAATATCGCCCATAGGCAGCGCCGCCCAAACACCCACAAAACCGAAAAACCTCGGCAAGATAAGCAAAGCCGGGATTAAAAAAATCATTTGGCGGCTCAAACTTAAAAAAATGGACCAGCCGGCTTTGCCTACCGATTGAAAAAAAGAGGTGGTCACCATTTGGAAACCCACCACCGGGAAGCTTATCATGATGATGCGCATACACTCTGTCGAGAGGCGAATCAGCGTCGGGTCGTCTGTGAAGACAGCTACTATGCCGGGAGCAAAAATTTGGCCCACAAAGAAACCCGTCAGCGTAACGGCCGTTGCAATGGCGATGGTCAGACGATAGGCCTGCAACATACGCCGGTTCAGACGCGCCCCGAAATTGTAGCCAACCACCGGCTGCATGCCCTGATTCAAGCCCATCACCACCATCAGAAAGAGTAAGACAATGCTGTTGCAGATACCATAGGCCGCGATGGCCATATCGCCGTCATCACCGCCGTAAGCCACCAGACTCTTGTTGAGAATAATCACCATCAGGCAGCTGCAAGCATGCATCAAGAAGTTGGACGAACCGATAGAAACGGTATCGAATGTCACGCGACCGTTCAGGCGAATATAATAACGCTCGAAATGCAGGTTGCTGCGTTTGTCGATAAAATGCAGCATCACCCATACAAAGCCAGTCAACTGGGCACAGGCCGTAGCCAAAGCCGCTCCTCGGAGCCCCCAATGGAAAACGAAGATGAACAAAGGAGCCAGCGCCAAATTCACCAGCACAGTGATAAAGGTCGATAGCATCGCCTTGCGCGGATAGCCGGTAGCCCGCATCACCGCATTGAAACCCAGAAAATTATGGTTGAAGACATTGGCTATGAGGATGATTTCCATGAACTCTTTGGCATAGGGCAACACCAGTTCACTGGCACCAAAGGCCTTCAAAATGGGCTCCAACCAAAGCAGTCCGCAAAGGCTTACCGACAGCGCCACCATGGTGTTGAGCAGTAAGGTGTTGCCCAGCACTTGCTTGGCATCGTTCATGCATTTCTGGCCCAGACGGATAGAGACCAAGGTGGAAGCGCCCATACCCAACATGGAACCGAAAGCGGTAATCAAGTTCATGATGGGCATCGAAATGCTCAGCGCCGCAATGGCGTAAGGCCCCACCCCATTGCCGATAAAAATACGGTCAACTACATTGTACAGCGAGGTGGCTATCATGGCCACGATGGCAGGCAAGGCATATTCCAACAAGAGCGAAGCCACGGGCTGCGTTCCCAGACGCGCACTGCGAAGATCCTCTTTAACCGTCTCTGCCATGTTTCGAAGCCGTTTTAAAAGCGTTATAAAACCTGCGAAGGTATCAAATTAGCCCCACATTTTCAGCGTTTTGGTCATATTTATTTACCTTTGCCGGCACATTATCGAACGTTATGAAAAGATTCTTGCTCAGCATCTTGTTCTGCCTGGCCATTTGGGCCAATGCACAAGCCGGTTTCAACATTATCGAGGCCCAAGCCTGGAAAGAAAGTGCCTACATCACTTGGACCATGGATGACAATTATGAAAGCTATCGCGTCTATTACAGCGATAACGGAGTCGATTACACCGCCGTCGATGCACACCTGCTCCGACGTTATCCCGGCTACGCACGGGCCGATGTTCCCGGCCTTCCGGCCGGTAGCTATCGTCTTAAAGTTGTACCGCTGCAAGACGGCAAAGAACTGAACGACAAGGCTTTGACCAGCGGTGAACTTCAAGACGATA
>CAYRHC010000094.1:0-6514 GCA_964423935.1 uncultured Bacteroidales bacterium
GCAAGACCTTTTCATCGGGATAGCGGGCCGAATAATGACCGATGAGCAAGCGTTCCACACCGGCCTTTTGGGCAATGGTAGCTGCCTGCAAAGCCGTAGAATGCATCGTCTGCACCGCCATTGCAGCCTGATCTTGGGCGAAGGTGGCTTCATGATACAACAGCTGCACCCCCTGCAGATAAGGCACCAGCGCTTCGTTGTAGGCCGTGTCGGAACAATAGGCGTAAGACTTGGGGGTCTCTGCCTCGCGCAGCAGGCGCGAGGCAGGCACCACTTCACCATCGGGTCTGACGAAGTCGGCACCGGCCTTGATGGCAGGATATTGCGACAAGGGCACTTGGTAGAAATCGGCCATTTCCTTGACGATATGCGGCTGCCGAGGCTTTTCCTTCACCAGGAAGCCCGTGGAAGCGACACGATGAATCAAAGGCAGGCTGTACACTTCCCAACAGCGGTCCTCGTAAATAAGGGCATATTCGCGCGGATTGAAAGGGCGGAACTGCAATTCGAACTTGTTCTCACGGCAGAAATAAGCCATCTGCGGACGTATCAAGCTTTCCAAATCGGGATGCGCATGCACGCGCAAAGGAGCCGTACGCCCCAGCAGGCTCAGCGTGGACACCAGGCCCATCAGCCCAAAACAGTGGTCGCCATGCAGATGCGAGATGAAGACATCGCTGATTTTGTTGAAGTTCAGCCCCGTCTTGCGGAACTGAAGCTGTGTACCCTCACCACAATCTATCAAAAACAACTTACCCCGCAAGTCGAGAACTTGCGAGGATAAGTGGTGTTTGGTGGTCGGTAAAGCAGAACCACAACCCAAAATATGGAGTCTGATTTTGCTCAACGGGGATTAGAATTCTGCGTTACGTGGAGTTCTGGGGAAGGGAATCACGTCGCGGATATTCGACATGCCGGTAACGAAGAGCAGCAAACGCTCGAAGCCCAAGCCAAAGCCGGCATGCGGACAGGTGCCGTAACGACGGGTGTCGAGATACCACCACATGTCCTTCATGGGAATGTGCAGTTCTTCGATACGGGCCATCAGCTTGTCGTAGTTTTCCTCACGCACGCTGCCGCCGATAATCTCACCGATTTGCGGGAAAAGGACATCGGTACCTTGAACGGTTTTGCCGTCGAGGTTCTGCTTCATATAGAAAGCCTTGATTTCCTTAGGATAGTCGGTCATGATAACCGGGCGCTTGAAATGGTCTTCCACCAGATAGCGTTCGTGTTCCGAAGCCAAGTCGCAGCCCCAGAATACAGGAAACTCGAACTGCTTGCCATCGGCCACGGCCTTTTCCAGAATGGCGATGCCTTCGGTATAGGGCAAACGCACGAATTCCGTATCGACCACGCTCTTCAAACGCTCGATAAGGCCCTTGTCTATCATCTTGTTGAGGAATTCGAGGTCGTCCTGGCAATGCTCGAGGGCCCAACGCACACAAAACTTGATGAAGTCTTCTTCGAGATCCATCAAATCGTCCTTGTCGGCGAAAGCCACTTCGGGTTCCACCATCCAGAACTCTGCCAAGTGACGGGGCGTATTGGAATTCTCGGCACGGAAAGTAGGGCCGAAAGTATAAATCTGACCCAGCGCCGTGGCTGCCAACTCGCCTTCCAGCTGTCCCGAAACCGTCAGACTGGCCTGCTTGCCAAAGAAATCATTATCGTAAACAATAGAACCCTTGTCGTCTTTTTTCAAGTCGTAGAGGTTCATGGTGGTTACCTGAAACATCTGACCGGCACCTTCACAGTCTGAAGCCGTAATGATGGGCGTGTGGAAATAGAAGAATCCTCTCTCGTGAAAATACTGGTGAATGGCGATGGCCATGTTGTGACGTATACGCAGCACAGCGCCGAAAGTATTGGTACGGGGACGCAGATGCGCGATACTGCGCAGGTATTCCATGCTGCAACCTTTTTTCTGCAAGGGGTAAGTATTGTCGCAAGTACCCAACACTTCTATTTCGCGGGCCTGTAGTTCTACAGCCTGACCGCTGCCCAAAGAGGCCGTCAGGACGCCGTTCACACTAATGCAGGCTCCCGTGGTGATATCTTTGAGCAAATCTTCAGAAAAGTTGGCCATATCGACCACCACCTGAATATTGTTGATAGTAGAACCGTCGTTGAGCGCAATGAAGTTCACCTGCTTGTTGCCACGGCGCGTACGCACCCAACCGCGGGCATTTACCATAGCTCCATAATCGCTGCGCTGCAGGATATCTACTACTCTGGTTCTTTTGATTTTTTCCATATTCATAATATTATGCGAATACTCCCATCTTGAGCAAGCTAACCTCGTGTTCTGTCAAATGTCTCCATTTACCACGGGGCAGGTTCTTTTTGGTCAAGCCGGCAAAGTACACGCGATCGAGTCTATACACTTTATAACCGAATTTTTCGAAGATGCGGCGAACCACACGGTTCTGTCCCGAATGGATTTCCAGGCCGATAACATTGGGCTTCTCGTTCACATAGCTGATTTCATCGATGGCTATCATTTCGCCGTCCAATTCCACGCCCTTGGCAATTTCGTCCATGGTTTCCTGAGGCAGGTCTTTGTCGAGGGTGGCTTGATAAATCTTACGCTTCTCGTACTTGGGATGAGCCAATTTCGAAGCCAGATCGCCATCGTTGGTGAGCAACAGCACACCGGTCGTATTGCGGTCGAGACGACCCACGGGATAGATGCGTTCGGCACAGGCATTCTTGACCAAATCCATCACGGTAAGGCGTTCCTGGGGATCTTCCGAAGTGGTGACGCAATCTTTGGGCTTGTTGAGCAATACATACACCTTGCGTTCGATACGCACAGGCTGGTCGTGGAACATCACTTCATCGGTAGGCATCACCTTGACACCCAGTTCGGAAGCGATTTCACCATTCACCTTAACCACACCGGCTTGGATGTACTCATCAGCCTCGCGACGCGAGCAAATACCAGCATTGGCCAGAAACTTGTTCAAACGTATGGGAGTTGTGGGATCGAGATTGGGCGCATACTTGGGTGCCTTGAAATCGTTTTCGGCCAGCCACTGGGGATTCTCGCGCTTACTGCCAATTCTCGGACGGCGTGGACGGTCGCCATTAAAAGGCTTGTCACCAAAAGATTTACGTTCGTTGCGATAAGGACGTTCGCCATTAAAATTCTTGCGCTCACCATTGAAGGGACGCTCGCCGTTGTTGTTGAAAGAACGTTCGCCGTTGAACTGCCGGCGCGGACGCTCGCCATTGAAGGGACGCTCGCCATTGTTGTTGAAAGAACGTTCGCCGTTGAACTGCCGGCGCGGACGCTCGCTATTGTAGGGACGCTCGCCATTATTGTTAAAAGAACGTTCACCGTTGAACTGCCGGCGCGGACGCTCACTATTGAAGGAACGCTCGCCATTGTTGTTGAAAGAACGCTCGCCGTTGAACAATCTTTCCCCATTGTAGGGACGACGGTTGTTCTCGCCATTGAACTGCCGGCGCGGACGCTCGCTATTGTAGGAACGTTCGCCGTTGAACTGACGTTCGCCGTTGTTGTAGCTTCTGCGTTCTGAATTGAAGTTTCTTTCTCTGTCTCTTCCGTAGCTGCTACGGAAATCATTACCTTCACGGCTGGCACGATAGGCACCTTCTTCAGGCTTTCTCTGCCATTTTTCGTCGGATGTTGTCATTGTTTTTGAAAATTGATGGTTGATTAATTGTACAGATTACATGCCGGTATAGGTTTCCGGTCTGATATTGCGTAATTCTTCTTTCACTGCGTCCGATACATTCAGCGTATCGATAAAGGCGGCTATCGACTGACTGGTGATAGCCTCGTTGGTGCGCGTCAGGGCCTTGAGCGTTTCGTAGGGATTGGGATAGCCTTCGCGGCGCAAAATGGTTTGAATGCCCTCGGCCACCACAGCCCAATGGTTTTCCAAATCTCTTTCCAAGGCCGGGCGATTCAGCAAAAGTTTGTTCAGCCCTTTCAGACTGCTGGTAAAGGCAATGAGCGAATGGGCGAAAGGCATGCCGATGGTACGCAAAACGGTAGAATCGGTTAGGTCGCGCTGCAGACGCGATACCGGCAATTTGGCTGCAAGATAGTCGAACAAGGCGTTGGCCACACCGATATTGCCTTCGGAGTTTTCGAAATCGATGGGATTGACCTTATGCGGCATAGCCGACGAACCCACTTCTCCCGCTTTGATTTTCTGCTTGAAATATTCCATGGAAACGTACATCCAGAAGTCGCGGTCCATATCCTTGACGATGGTATTGATACGCTTCATGCCATCGAAAATGGCGGCCAGATTGTCGTAGTTGGAAATCTGCGTGGTATAAGCCTCACGCTTCAAACCAAGTTTTTCCGATAGAAATTTGGCACCAAAAGCCGGCCAATCTTCCTTGGGATACGCCACATGATGCGCGTTGAAATTTCCCGTTGCGCCGCCGAACTTAGCCGAGAAAGGCAGTTGCTTAAGCAGGGCCAGTTGCTCGTTCAAACGGTAGACGAACACCTTGATTTCCTTGCCCAGGCGCGTGGGCGAAGCGGGCTGTCCGTGCGTTTTGGCCAACATGGGCACATCGGCCCACTCGGTGGCATAGGCATCCAGACGGTCTATCAATGATTGCAAAGCCGGATAATAGACATCTTCCAGCGCTTCCTTGATAGACAAGGGCACCGAAGTGTTGTTGATATCTTGCGAAGTAAGGCCGAAATGGATAAACTCTTTGTAGGCCGACAGTCCCAGACGCTCGAAGGCCTCCTTGAGGAAATACTCCACAGCTTTCACGTCGTGGTTGGTGGTTGCCTCGATGGTCTTGACACGCAGGGCATCGTCCAAACTGAAATGACGATAGATGTCGCGCAAACTTTCATGGCAATCGGCGGGCACCGTTTTCAACTGAGGCAAAGGCAGTTCGCATAGGGCGATGAAATATTCTACCTCCACACGGACGCGGTAACGGATAAGGGCATACTCGGAAAAATACCCGCTCAGCGCCTCGGTTTTACTGCGATACCTTCCATCGACGGGAGTAATGGCAGTAAGAGAATTTAAACTCGTCATAATCAGCTTGTTATTCTATAAATGTCTTGTTGGATTTTTGAAGACTACAAAAATAGTGAGACTCTTGTTGACTACAAAGCAAAAGGCTTTATTTTTCATTTTTCGAAAAAAAATACACAAAAGCTTTGCAGATATGAAAATTGGGGATATCTTTGCACCGCTTTTCGAAAGCAAACAAGGGCGCTTAGCTCAGCTGGTTCAGAGCATCTGCCTTACAAGCAGAGGGTCGGGGGTTCGAATCCCTCAGCGCCCACACAAATAAGCAGTTACAACGATGTTGTAGCTGCTTATTTTTTTTACCGTTTCTTACTGAGAACAAACACGATGGCTATCACCAGCAAGGTGAGCAATTCGGCTATGGGAATGGCCAGCCAAAGACCCGCCTGACCCAACAGACGCGGTGCCAATATAAAACAGGGCACGACAAACACAATACCCCGCAATATGGTAAACACTGTCGAAATAGCCGGACGGGCGATGCTCTGATAATAGCCTATAGCAGCGATATTCACGGCAAAGAACACGGCGCAGGTGGCAAACAGCGGCAAACCACTCACGGCGATATCGTAGGCGACCTCAGTAGGCTTTAGAAACAGACTCACAATAGGATGTGCCCCCACGCAAAGCAACAGACAGATACTGAGTCCACACACCACGGAGGTCAACAAGGATACCAGCAAGGCTTTGTGTACACGCTCGCTCTTATGCGCACCGTAGTTGAAGCTGATAATGGGCTGAGCAGACTGTGCTACCGCATTGTTTACCGAGAATATCACCGGGAAAAGATAGCAGGCCACGGCAAAAGCGGCCACACCATCCTCCTGCAGCATCGACATGAACATATAGTTACCGGCTATCATCGTGATACTCATGGTGATTTCGGTCAGGAAACTAGCTGCACCCAACTTCATCATGTACCAGACATTGCGTAGCGTCAGCAGCAAGGATGTCAGACTTGCTTTCAGACGATAGAATTTCAAGGTCTCGGAGAAGAACATGAAATATGCCAAAGCCATAAATCCACCCACGCCACAAGCGATAGAGGTAGCAATGGCGGCACCTTTCACGCCCATGCCAAGCGGGAAGATGAAGATGTAATCGAGTACGATATTGGCCAAGGCACCCGCCACCTGCACCATCATGGCATAACGCGGCGAACCGTCCAGACGGATAAGCATCATGCCCACGCATTGCCAGAAGAGGAAAACCATACCAGGCATCAGCCAAAGCAAATAGTCGAGGGCCAGATTTGTCAAGACGGGACTACAGCCCAACAAACCGATTACTGCATGAGGTGCCAGCAGGCAGGTACCGGCGAACAGCAAAGTAATGACCAAGCCAACACCGAAAGCCTGCGTAAGGATAATGCGGGCCGCCTTCACGTTGTCTTCGGCCAGTTGCAAGCTGGCAATCACCGATGCGCCGATACCGAACATCAGTCCAAGACCAGTGCACACCATCCACAGCGG
>CAYRHC010000095.1:0-6437 GCA_964423935.1 uncultured Bacteroidales bacterium
GGTAGCGTTTTCCGGAAGAATGACATACTCGTAGCCACATTCGTCCATGATACGCAGAATTTCCCTGCGTACGTCTTTTGCCAACTCGCTATTGAAATATGCGCGGGTACCGATGATGATACCGAAGCACTGCTTTTTTGTTACTTTGTTCATCTTGTTGTCTTGGGTTTAATTCTGGCAAATGTAAACAAGATTCTCTTTGCAAGCAACACAAATTTCCAAGTGAGACGTAAAAAATAAAAAAGCCTCTTAATCGTTTGACTAAGAGACTTTATCGTACCCAGAGCCGGGATCGAACCGGCATGGAAGTGAATCCACTGGTGTTTGAGACCAGCGCGTCTACCAATTCCGCCATCTGGGCGTTCGTTTGCGGCTGCAAAAGTATAACGAAAAATCAATCCGTCAAACTTTTCAAAAAATATTTTCATTTTATTTAACCCTAAACCCATGCAAATAGCCGGACTGCGGCATTTCAGAGCGGCCAAATTTTCACTACCTTTGCAGCCCGAAAGACATACACAAATTATGAATCAAATAGACAAGACTAAAGACCTGGAGAGCAAGAAGATAAGCGATCTTCTCTGGACCTATGCCCTCCCCGCTGTCATCAGCCAGATAATCGCTTCTGTTTACAACATCGTCGACCGTATTTTTATCGGACAAGGCGTGGGTGCCATGGCCATCGCCGGTTTGGCCATCACCTTTCCCATTATGAATGTTATCCACGCCTTCGGTTCGCTGGTAGGCGCAGGCTCCTCGGCACGGCTGTCCATCGTGCTGGGGCGCAAAGACATCGACTGGGCCGAGAAAATCGTGGGCAACTCCATGATACTCACCATCGTGCTGGGCATCGGCTTCTGTACCTGCGGCTACCTGTTCATCGACGACATCCTGCAGATTTTCGGTGCCACGGCAACCACCATCGGTTACGCACGCGACTATATGCTTATCGTGCTGCCGGGTATGTTCATGACCACCCTTACCTTCAACCTGACCGGTCTGATGCGGGCTTCGGGCTATCCCGTCAAGGCTATGTGGATTATGATAGCGGGTGCCATCCTGAACGTCATTCTCGACCCCATCTTTATTTTCGTATTCGACTGGGGCATCGCCGGCGCAGCCTGGGCCACCACCATTTCGATGACCATCGGCGGCATTGCCTCGCTCTGCCATTTCATCAGCAAGAAGTCCTTTATCCGTTTCCGTCGTCATGCTTGGAGACCAAGGCTTTACATCATCCGCAACATCACCCTTATCGGTATCAGTCCTTTCTCGATGAACTTGGCCTCGGCCGGCGTGGTGGCGCTGCTCAACAGCCAACTGATACGCTACGGCGGCGACTTGGCCGTGGGCGCTTACGGCGTGGTGAACAGCTATGCCGGATTGCTCTTCCTGCTCATCATGGGTATCTGTCAGGGCATGCAGCCTATCGCGGGCTACAACTACGGTGCCGGCAAGAACGAGCGTCTGAAAGAAGTGGTAAGCCTGACCATGCGCGTCACCGTGGCACTGGGCTGTCTGGGTACGCTTATCTCCATGCTCCTGCCCGACTTTATGGCCCGCCTGTTCAGTCACGATGAAGAGTTGATTCGTCTAGCCGTTCCCGCCATGCGCTACATGATGGCCATGCTGCCCGTCATCGCTTTTACCGTGACGGTGTCCAACTTCTTCCAGTCTATCGACAAGCCGGGCATTTCCATAGCCGTGAGCCTCTCGCGTCAAATCATCTTCCTGATTCCGATGATGTTCATCGTTCCCGGCATTTTTGTGGCCATCGGCTGGCAAGGTCTGAACGGCATTTGGGCATCCTGCACCATCTGCGACTTTTTGGGCGGCGTGCTGGCGGCCATTTTCCTGTATGCCCAGCGCAAAGTCTTCCTGCCTTCTTACAAGGCTCCCGAAAAGAAGCCCGCACAGGAAATGGGGCCCAATGGTATGCAAACCCAAGCCAATAACTGACAAAACAATGAAAAGAGCTTTTCCATTTTGGGGTCTGCTGACGGCCCTGCTGACAACGACACCGACCATGTCGGGGATGGGGCTCCAAGCCGCAGAGGCTTCTGCGGCCGGCGCTCAGAAGTGCGAATACCGTCTTTGGTATCAGGCTCCGGCCTCCAAATGGAACGAAGCGCTACCACTGGGCAACGGGCATCTGGGGGCTATGGTCTACGGCTCAGCCACAGAAGAGCTTATTCGTCTGAACGACAATACCTTGTATACCGGTGAGCCCGCCACCGTCTGGAAAGTGCACAGCATACTGCCCTCGTACGACAAAGTGGTGGAGCTGCTGCGAGAGGGCGACTATACCCAAGCCTACGACCTCATCCAGTATCATTGGCTGGGCCGTCTGCACGAGAATTACCAGCCGCTGGGCGATTGGCATATCAGCAACCTGCAACAAGGCGATATTGAGAACTACAGCCGCGAGCTGGACATCGAACAGTCGGTGCTACGCGTGAACTATCGCCAGAACGGCATCGACTACAGCCGCGAGATTTTCGCTTCCCATCCCGACAATGTCATTGTCATGAGGCTCAAGGTCGGGAAGCCCGGCGCACTGAACATCAGCATTGCCCTCAGTTCGCCCCACCGACCCACCACCACTTACGCCATCGACAGCGTGCGGCACATCGTCGAGATGAGCGGCCAAGGCCCCGGCCACGGGCAGCGACGCAGCGACGCTCAGATAAAATCCTGGAACGCCCAGGGCCGTCATCCCGAACTCTACTATGCCGACGGCAGCCGCAAATACAGCGAGAACCTGCTCTACGGCGAGCAGATACAGGGTTTGGGCACCTTTTTCGAAACCCGTCTGCAAGCCATCGCACCCGGTGCCGATTTCGAAGTGCTGGAGAGCAAGGATGCTTCGCGCAGCCGGGCCCTGCGCATATCGGGTACCGACGAGATTATACTGATTCTGGCCAGCGAGACCAGCTTCAACGGCTACAAGAAGAGTCCTTCGCATGAGGGCAAGGATGCCAAAGCGTTGGTGGAACAGACGCTCTCTCAGGCTGCCGCCAAGACTTACAAACAACTGTGGAAGTCCCACAGCCAAGACTATCAGGCCTTGTTTGGACGCACACAGCTCTACCTGCCCGCCACGGCCGCTCAGCGCTTCCTGCCCACCGACCAACGGCTGATAGCCTTTTGGGACAACTACGATCCCGGCATGGTGAGCCTGCTCTTCCACTACGGCCGTTACCTGATGATCAGCGCTTCGCGGCCCGGCGGGCAGCCCATGAACCTGCAAGGCCTCTGGAACGACCAGCTGATGCCCCCATGGAACTGCGGCTACACGCTCAATATCAATGCCGAAATGAACTACTGGCCGGCCGAAACCGCCAACCTGAGCGAGTGCGCCCAGCCCTTCTTCCAGATGATAGACGAACTGGCCGAGTCGGGCAGCCGGACCGCCCGCGAGATGTACGGTCGTCCGGGCTGGGTGGCGCATCACAACACCTCCATCTGGCGCGAAACGCATCCCAACGACGGCACGCCCACCTCGTCGTATTGGCCCATGGCCGCTCCTTGGCTGAGCAGCCATCTGTGGGAGCATTACCTCTATAGCGGCGACAAAGACTTCCTGCGCAACGAAGCCTACCCCATCATGAAGGGAGCGGCCGAATTCTGCCAGAGCTGGCTGGTGGATAACGGCGAAGGCTATTTGGTGACACCCGTAAGCAACTCGCCCGAAAACACCTTCGTGCTGCCCGGCGACAGTTTCCGCTACGACGCTCAAGGACGCATCGTCCACAAACCGCGCAAATCGGCCATCAGTATGGGCAGCACCATGGATATGAGCCTGATACGCGAACTCTTTGCCCGCTGCATCGAGGCCAGCCGAACGCTTGACATCGACCGGGATTTTGCCGACAGTCTGCAGACCCAACTCAGCCACTTGCTCCCCTACCGCATCGGGGCCAAAGGCCAGCTGCAAGAATGGCAACAAGACTTTGCCGAATACGAGCCGCATCACCGGCATGTGTCGCACCTCTACGGCCTGCACCCAGGCAACCAGATTTCGGCCGAAGCCACACCGGAGCTTTTTGATGCCTGCAAACGCAGCCTCGAAATGCGCGGCGATGAAGCGACAGGCTGGTCGATGGGCTGGAAAATCAACCTTTGGGCGCGCCTGCTCGACGGCGACCATGCCGACATCATCGTGCGCAACCTTTTCAACCCCGTCGGGTTCGGACCTAGAAAGAACAACGGTGGCGGCATTTACCCCAATATGCTCGACGCCCACTCGCCCTTCCAGATAGACGGCAACTTCGGCTACACGGCCGGTATTATCGAGATGCTGATGCAAAGCCATGCCGGCGTGTTGCAACTGCTGCCCGCCCTGCCGGCCCACTGGCCCGAAGGCGAAATCAAGGGTATACGCGCAAGGGGCGGTTTCATACTGGATATCGCCTGGAAAGACGGCCGACTGACCCAAGCCCGTATTCATTCCAGCCTGGGCGGCAACTGCCGCCTGCGCTATGAACTGCCGCTCAAGGTTCGCGGTGCGAAGGCCCGCCCGGCCAAGGGCGCGAACCCCAATCCCTACTACAACACCGTGCCGGCGGGAGAGGTGCAGAACCGCTCCTTGGAGCCCTTGGCCGGGCGGCCCGCTCACGACTACGTCACGGTGGATTTCGACACGCGCGCAGGCGGCACTTACCTCATAAGCTTAGAGTAAGCCATTGCAAACCAAGGCCTTCAAAAAAAAATGGGGGGGGGGTAAAAATTAACATTTCATCCTTGTATGAAAAAAGTGCATTAACTTATCTTTACACCCAAATTTAAACAACATCTAATATGGAGAACAAGGTTACTTTAATACCTAACCATCACGAGAGAATACCCTTTATTGAAGGGCCTTTCCTGCCCGAAGGCAAAGACGAGTACTACCTGCGCAACGCCCAAGTACAACAGCCCGCAAGCGGATGGCGCCGTTTACGTTACGATGAGATAGAACGTCTGGTGAAAAACCAGAACACTTCCGACAACTGGGACAACATCCTGGTGACCGACCAATTCGATCCCCGTCTGATTAAAAACAACAAATTCTACGGTCTGGTGCGCATCGGCGATATGTGCGACGGCTGGCTACAATACCACGACCTGCGTCTGAAGGTGGGTATCAGCAACTCGCTCATCGACTCCTGCGACATCGGCAATTATGTGGCCATCCACGATGTGCATTATCTGGCACATTATATTATCGGCGACAACTGTATCCTGTTCAATATTCAGGAAATGTGCTGCACCAATCATTCCAAGTTCGGCAACGGCATTGTCAAAGACGGCGAAGACGAGAAAGTGCGCATCGCGCTGGAAGTGATGAACGAAACCGGTTGCCGTCGGGTTTGGCCCTTCGATGGCATGATAGCCGCCGACGCTTACTTGGAAGCCCGCTACATCGACGATACAGAGCTGCAAGACCGCCTGCTGCAGATGACCCAGAACCGCTACGACAGCCATCGCGGTCATTACGGACAGATAGGCCAGCACAACGTCATCAAGAACTCCGCCATTATCAAGGACGTGAAAGTGGGCAATTCCTGCTACATCAAAGGCGCGAGCAAGCTCAAAAACATCACCGTCAACTCATCGATTGAAGAGCCCACCCAAATAGGCGAAGGCGTGGTGCTGGTAAACGGCATCGTGGGCTACGGCTGCCATATCTTCTACTCCTGCATCGCCGTGCGCTTCGTCATGGGCAACAATTCCAACTTGAAATACGGTGCCCGCCTTATCAACACTTTCTTGGGCGACAACTCCACCATCTCGTGCTGCGAGGTGCTGCACAGCCTTATTTTCCCCGGCCACGAACAGCATCACAACAACTCCTTCCTGGTGGCCGCCGTGCTGAAAGGACAAACCAATATCGCCGCCGGCGCCACGCTGGGCTCCAACCACAACAGCCGCACCAACGACAACGAAATTCAGGCAGGCCGCGGCTTCTGGCCCGGACTTTGTTCCAGCGTGAAACATTCCTGCCGTTTTGCCAGCTACACGCTGCTGAGCAAAGCCGACTATCCCGCCGAAATGGACATCAAGCTGCCTTTCGCCCTGGTGAACAACAACACGCATACCAACCAGCTGGAAGTGATGCCCGCGTTCTGGTGGCTCTACGACATGTACGCGCTGGCTCGCAACTCTTGGAAGTACCAGACCCGCGACAAGCGCAAACGCAAACATCAGCATATCGAATTCGACACTTATGCCCCCGACAGCATGGAAGAAGTGATTTCGGGACGCAAACTGCTGGAAGTCTGGACGGCCAAGGCTGCGCTGAGAGCCCAGGGCAAGTCGACCGAGATTTACGACTACAAGGAGCTGCGCGAAATCGGCAAGGACATCCTCAAAGACAAACAGGCTGTGGCCGCACTCGACATCTTCGGCGAAGATATGGAAAAAGGCCATCGCAAGGTGCGTATCCTTAAGGTTTA